>JAMCSX010000018.1 GCA_023379055.1 Candidatus Martarchaeota archaeon
CTCCTGTGGAAACGATGCTATAGCCATATACAAGGCGACGTCAGATGCAATAAAGAACTCTTCAAATGGCCCAGCTGTGATAGAGTGCGTTACTTATAGACAGGGTATGCATACCACCTCCGATGATCCTAAAAAATACAGAAACGAATCTGAAGTGGATGGGTGGCTAAAGAAAGACCCTCTTCTTAGGATGAGGCTATATCTTACAAAGAAGGGGATGTGGAGCGACCAGATCGAGAATCAGGTCACTGAGGAGCAGAAGAAGAAAATAGACGAAGGTGTAGAGAAGGCCGAGACATTCAAGCCAAACCCCAAAACAATGTTCAGCAATTTATACAGTTTCGTACCTGGGGTTCTGGATGATGAACTTCAGGATGGGATGTCAAACAACTTCTGGCAGGGCGAGTGAATGTTAGTCAACATGATTGGAGCAATAAACAATGCGTTGGGGATCATACTAAAGGAGAATCCTGATGCAATAATCCTTGGAGAGGATGTTGGCAAGGACGGCGGCGTATTCAGGGTAACCGAAGGATTAATGGAGAAATTCGGGGAGAATCGGGTTATGGATACCCCACTTGCGGAGTCTGCCATAATCGGCGCGTCTATAGGAATGGCACTTGAGGGCATGCATCCAATACCCGAAATACAATTTGCAGGATTCATGTATCTCTCATATAGCCAGATAATAAACCATGCATCAAGGTACAGATCCAGATCAAGGTCTACTTTCAAGGTTCCAATGACAATAAGGACTCCAGTAAGTGGCGGAGTGCGGGCGCTTGAACACCACTCGGAGAGCCCAGAGGCGCTGTATGCGCATATGGGTGGTCTGATAGTGGCGGAGCCGTCAAGTCCATACGACGCAAAAGGGCTACTGATAAAGGCATCAAGGTTGCAGGATCCCGTGATATTCTTGGAGCCTACAAGATTATACCGACTTTTCAAGCAGGATGTGCCTGACGGAGCATATGAAGTGGAGATTGGAAAAGCAAATGTAGTAAAAGAAGGGGCTGACCTCTCGATAATAACATACGGTACCATGGTGCCTGTAGTAAAGAACGTTGTCGAAAAGAAGAAATTGAACGCAGAGATAATAGACCTTCGCACCATAAACCCGATAGATGAGAAAGCCGTGCTGGACAGTGCGAAGAAGACCGGCAGGGTAATGGTGGTGCATGAAGCCCCACTGAGCTTCGGTGTCGGTGCGGAAATATCCGCAAGAATAGCGGAAAAGGCCATGTTCGATCTCAAGGCGCCAATAGTCAGGGTGGCTTCCGCAAGCCTTCCATATCCATTTCCCGGATACGAGAAGTTCTACATACCAAACGAGATAAAAATATCAAAGGCCATAGATAAACTGATGTCGGAGTGATGTGTTGAAGACGATTGCATTTGTTGATGTAGGCGAGGGAATAACCGAGGGTCACGTTCAGAAATGGCTTGTAAATGATGGAGACACGGTAAAGGAGGACGAACCTGTAGTCCAGGTGGAAACGGACAAGGCAATAGTAAGCGTTCCAGCGCCAATATCAGGAAAGATAAAGATAAGTATTCCTGGAAATTCTACAGTGCATATAGGCGACGTGCTTGCATATATCGGCGACGAGCAGGAGCTGAAATCGATATCGTCTAATGCATTTGCTGTGCAACAACCTGCGCAGCCGAAAACCGTGCAGCAAGTTCCAGTTGCAGAACCAACACCTGCACCACCCTCCACGCCGTCGGCCCAGGCTTCCAAGGCTGTTATAGCCACTCCATCAGTAAGAAAGATGGCTAGGGACAACAACATAAGCCTTGCAAATGTTTCCGGCACGGGGCCAGGCGGCAGAATACTCGAAGATGATCTTAAGAATTACATAGATAAATCTGCAGCACCAAAGACTGCCACGAAGTTCTCAGAAGTGCGTGAGGAAAAGCATGCAAGCGAGATACAAAGGATTCCGATGTCGCAGACAAGGAAAACCATAGCAAAGAACATGGAACTCTCGGAATCGATACCGCGCGCAGTGCACATGGACCTTATAGATGCGGGCCCACTATACTCGATAACATCAATGAAGAAGGAGGCTGCGGCAAAAGCGGGAGTAAAGTTCACTTTCCTCCCGCTAATAATAAAAGCCACAGTGAGTGCGTTAAAGGAGAATCCGAGCCTTAATTCAAGCTACGATCCAGATAAGCAAGAGATAATACTAAAGAAATACTACAATATCGGACTTGCTGCCGAAACAAAGGAAGGCCTTAAGGTGGTGGTCATAAAAGATGCAGATAAGAAAAGTGCCATTGACATTGCAAAGGAGATTCAATCGTTCCACAAAAAGCTTATAGAGAACACGATAACTATAGACGAGATGCGCGATAGCACTTTTACCATAACAAATATCGGTAGCCTAGGTGGAGGCTATCTGTCCGTTCCGCTCATAAACCCGCATGAGGCCGCAATACTCGGTGTTCATCTGGTAAAAGATGCCGCGGTTGTGAAAGACGGCAAGATAGCGGTCGGCAAACAGCTTCCTTTATCGCTTTCATTTGACCACAGAATACTTGATGGCGCGGAGGCAGCGACGTTTGTCAACTCAATAAAGAAATATCTTGAAGATGCAGGTTTTCTCGATCAGCTGTGAATATCATGGTAATGGGCTCGCTTCCTGAGAATGTTGATGTTGCCGTGGTCGGAGGGGGAGTAGGTGGATATATATCTGCGATAAGAGCCGCTCAGCTTGGCAAGAATGTTGCAGTGGTAGAGAAAGACAAGATGGGGGGCCACTGTCTCAACTATGCGTGCATACCCTCAAAGACGCTTATACATATAGCTAACCTGCTTTATGATATGACCCACTCAGAGAAATTCGGGATAAAATCCGTAGGCGCATCCATAGATCCGGAGAAGATGTACCTGTGGCGAATGGGCGTATCAAAGAAGCTGGAGCAGGGTGTGGAGTACCTATGCAAGTCAAATGGCATTGAAATTATAAAGAGCGAAGGTACATTCGTATCCTCCAGTTCCCTTCAGTTGCAGAACGGAGAGTCGCTTGAATTCAAGAAGGCCATAATTGCAACCGGATCCGAGCCGAGGGAGCTTAAGGGGTTTGAGTTCGGTGAAAAGATCTTGGACTATAAGGCCGCATTGATGCTGCAAAGCATTCCCAAGAGCATGGTGATAATCGGGGCGGGATATGTTGCAGTGGAAACCGGGATGCTTTATGCAAAATTAGGCACAAAGGTGGACATAGTAGCACATTCTGACGTTCTGTCAAGGTTTGATCCCGAGGCAACGGCGCTTGTAAAGAAGAGAATGCAGGAGCTTGGCATAACCATACACACGCATGCAAATCCCGTATCTCTGGATGATTCATCAATAAAGCTTGACAATGGTGAGTCGATAAGCTCCGAAGTAACAGTATCTGCCATAGGCCTCATGCCTTATACAAAGGGATTGGGGCTTGAGAACACAAAGGCAATGCTTGATGAAAAAGGGTTCATAAAAGTCAACGGTTCGCTTCAGACAGACGATCCAAACCTATACGCAATAGGAGATGTAATAGGAGAGCCCATGCTCGCCCACAAGGCAATGAGGCAGGCTCCTGTGGCTGCGGAGGCAGCTTCCGGAAAGAGTGCCTCGTTCGACAATATGGTAATTCCCGCCGTAATATTCTCGGATCCGGAGATAGCCATTGCCGGGACAGTGTCCGGGGATGGAATAACCGTTAAGAAGTTCCCTCTCACCGCGCTGGGTCGCGCAATAGCGCTTGACAGGACCGACGGTTTCATAAAAATGGCATATGACAGCGAGGGCATTGTAAAAGGAGTGGAGATAGTGTCTACGGATGCAAATGCCATGATATCCGAGGCCGCGCTTGCAATTGAGATGGGAGCCACGCTTGAGGACATAGCAGACACGATACATCCGCATCCAACATTCTCGGAACTGATGCAGGAGGTCTCGGAGGCGGCGCTTGGCAGGCCTGTGCATTTCTATTATGGTAAAAAATGATTTTATGAAGATAAAAATAGTCAAGAACAGGGGTTACAAAGAGCTGAAGAAATTCTACAATGCGTTTACCGTATCAAACAAGGGAGACGTATGCATTGCAGTTGGCGGTGACGGCACATTTGTAAGGGCAGCGCAGGAGAATACTAGCCCCATACTACCGATAAGAAGCGAAGAACGCGGAAGCATAGGCTACTATTCAGACCTAAACCTTAAGGATATAGACTTCGCGATAAAGAATCTGAAGGAGGGCAAGTTTACTGTCAAGAATCTCGAGAACAAGATGGAGATTATTGTTGATGGAAAGCATTTTTTTGCTGTTAACGAGGCACTTCTCCATAATGTTCTTGAGGAAGTAAGTTTCAGGATATATGAGATCAAGAACGGCAAAAGGGAAAAGATATATCCTTATGTAATGAGCGGAGACGGAATACTTATAACGAGCTCGATAGGTTCAACTGCGTACAACAAGTCTGCCGGCGGTCCTCTGCTCTTAGTGCCGAATGTGATGTGCATTACGTTTCTTAATATTGATGGCCCTTATCGTAATTCTATAGTGGTTGATTCCTCTAAGACTATAGAAGTCGAGGTAGTTAAATACAACGGAATGCTCAGATACGATGGAATAGAGATCAAGAAGATGCGGCCGGGTAGCTCCTTCCAGGTAAGAATCTCGCGTGAGGAGCTCAAGATAATACGATTCAACAATAGGCATGAAGGGCTATCAAAGAAACTTGACCGTATAATAAGGAGCCGTATGTCTCCTTGACCTACAAGACAGATCTATTCTAGATATCCTCTTGATTTAAGCAACTCTGCGTTAAGTATCGCAGCGCCTGCAGCTCCCCTTACAAGATTATGGCCCAGTATTACAAACTTGTAGTCAAGTATGTTGCATTTTCTAAGCCTTCCAACTACTGATACCATCCCTTTGCCTTCATTCACATCAAGTTTTGGCTGCGGCCTATTGTCCTGCCTGAGATACACAACCGGATGCAATGGCGATGAAGGCAAATTCAGAGACCTGTCTGTTGTGAAGCTCTCAAACGCGTCTATCACCTCTTCCTCATCCGCTTTTTTTGACAGTTTTACGCTTACACATTCAGTATGGCCGTGCTTTACTGCTACCCTGTTGCACTGCGCGCTTATCTTCATGACTGCAGCCTTTATGCCACTTTCGGTAAGCGTGCCGAATATCTTGTTGGGCTCTGTCTCTACCTTATCCTCTTCGTCATTTATAAATGGTATCACGTTATCCACGATGTCCATTGACGAAACTCCCGGATATCCTGCCCCGCTGAGCGCTTGCATTGTAGTCACAAACACCTTCTCGAGCCCAAACCTGTCAAACAGCGGCTTAAGTGCAAGGCACATGTGTATCGTTGAGCAGTTAGGGTCCGTGACTATAAAACCTGCCCACCCTCTCTTCTTCTGTTGTTTTTTGATAAGGTCTACGTGGTCTGCATTTATCTCAGGTATCAAGAGCGGAATATCGGGATCCATCCTGTGGTTTTTAGCATTGCTTGATACTGCATATCCTGATTTTGCAAAGTTTTCCTCTATCTCCTTGGCAACTCCGGAATCAAGCGCAGAAAGCACTATGTCGCAGTTAAGTTTTGGTGTGCATTCCTTTACCTTCAACGGTCTCGCATATTCCGGTATCTGTGAGCTAACATTCCATCTATCTTTCATTACCCTTTCATAATTCATTCCTGCGGACCTATCCGAGGCTGCAAGCTCCGTAACCTCAAACCACGGATGATCCTCAAGTAGCCGTACGAGCGTCTGCCCTACCATGCCCGTGGCACCAAGTATGCCTACAGATATCTTGGACATTGAATCAACTAAAGAAAGCAGTATGGAGCTTGTTCATCGCTCTATTTGCAAATCTTTCCGACATTACCATGCTCTTGTTTTTCCCAGATGCATCTGGTGCCATCATCTCTACGTGTATGCCCTTGAGCGGAGAGTACATGGCATCCAATATGTCTGACAGATCACTGCCTACGAGTGATATTCTGGCCCTGTTCTTTTCCGATTTCACATTTCCCATGTTCTTAAGCTCATCTATGAGCCCCGCGCTCTCATCCATTTCATCTATTATCACGGATACGCCTATCTTCGAGTCTGATATAAGGTCTACCTCTATTCCGCGCTCCTCGAATATCCTGAGCACTTTCTCAACAAAGCCGGCAATCCTGTTTTTACCTGATGCGGTTATGCTTATCGCTACAACATGTTTTTTGTAAGTTATTGAAGTTACCTTTGAACCTATGCTGTTTCCCAATACCAGAGTGCCTTTCTGGTCCGGATCGAATGTGTTAAGTATCCTTACTGGTATATTGTTCTCAACTGCTGGAAGTATTGTCTTTGGATGAAGAACCTTTGCGCCAAGCATTGCAAGCTCCGAAGCCTCCCTGTATGATACCATATCAATGCTTCTTGCGGCTTTCACTATCTTTGGATCAGCTGTCATTATGCCATTCACGTCAGTCCATATCTGTATTTCTTCTACCCCAAGTGCAGCTCCGATTATTGATGCTGTATAGTCGCTGCCTCCGCGGCCAAGTGTTGTTATTTCTCCGTCCCTGCTTTTACCTATAAAGCCGGTTATTACTGGTATTATCCCTTTCTTTGCCGAGATGTGCCTTCTTATCTCTTCATATGTACTTGGAAGTATGTCCGCATCTCCGAAATTTGCCGAAGTTAACATGCCTATGTCATACGAATCATATGCCCGTGCGCCTATCCCGTTTTTACGCATATATGCGGCCACTATCCTTGCAGACATACGTTCGCCAAATGACATTATTCTATCAAGATATCGCGGCGTGAGCTCCTTAAGCATAAATATATCATCAACAACTTTTCTAAGCTGCTCGGCCTCCGATGATATTATCCTTCCGTCAAGCCCAAGCTCCCTTATGGTGTCATAATGCCTTTCTATTATCTGTTCCAGCATGAAACTAGAATCGAGTCGCGCTGCAGAGACCTTCCCCAGTTGTATAAGGCTGTCCGTCACTCCGCCAAGAGCAGAAACAACAATTATGGGCCCGCTGGCTAATCTTAATCTTATTATTCCAACAACGTCCCGAATCCTCCCAGCACTTCCAACGGACGTGCCGCCGAACTTCATTACTATCATTGGATCTTCGGTTTAATTTGAATAATCAAGAATAAAAAGGCTTTCCTCAAATTCTTGCAACAGACAAATTCCCTGATACTGCAATTATCAAAAATACAGAGAATTCCATTGACTGGAGGTCTGACATTAAATGTGAATATTTAATAATTTTAGTCGTAAGATCTCTTCAATGTAGTGAATTGACTATGGGGAAAGTGCTCATAATAGGCGCAGGCGGGGTTGGTAGAGTAGTTGCACACAAATGCGCTCAGAATCCCGACACATTTATTGAGATAATGCTTGCAAGCATGACAGTCTCAAAATGCGAGCAGATAAGGAAAGAAATAAAAGGCAAGACCAGAAGAGATATATGCGTTGCACATGTGGACGCAGACAACGTTTCCGAGCTTGTTGCGCTGATCAAAAGCTTTGGTCCAGATGTGGTTGTTAATGTTGCCCTGCCTTATCAGGATCTCCACATAATGGATGCCTGTCTAGAGGCCGGAGTAAGCTATGTGGACACTGCAAACTACGAGCCACCTGACATAGCACATTTTGAATACAGCTGGCAATGGGCATATCAGGAAAAATTCAAGAACAAGGGCCTTATGGCAGTACTGGGGTGCGGATTCGACCCAGGCGTATCAAACATTTTCTCTGCATATGCACAGAAACATCTATTCGACGAGATAAATTATATAGACATACTTGACTGCAATGCTGGGAACCACGGGCATCCCTTTGCAACCAATTTCAATCCAGAGATAAACATCCGCGAGGTAACCCAGGTAGTGAGGTACTGGAATGACAACAAGTGGGTGGATTCACCACCAATACTGAATCAAGGCAGCATACATTTTACATTTGACTATCCGATAGTTGGCAACAAGGAAAGTTATCTTCTTTATCATGAAGAACTTGAATCTCTGTCAAAGAACATAAAGGGACTTAAGAGGATACGGTTCTGGATGACTTTCTCAGAGGACTATTTGACCTACCTAAGAGTCCTTCAAAATATAGGCATGACACGAATAGACGCCGTTGATTACGAAGGAAACCCGGTAATTCCGATAAAGTTCCTTAAGCGACTGCTTCCAGACCCGGCGAAGCTAGGCGAGAACTATACCGGTAAGACCGTAATAGGGAACGTAATAACAGGGATAAAGGACGGTCGGCAGAAGTCAATATACATATATAATGTATGTGATCACGCCGAATCATACAAGGAGATAGGGGCACAAGCGATATCTTATACTACGGGGGTGCCTGCAATGATAAGTGCTATGCTTATAATAAAAGGCAACTGGAAAGGCAGTGGAGTATTCAATGCGGAGCAGCTTGATCCGGATCCATTTATGGAGGAACTGAATAGACAGGGGCTTAAGTGGCAGGTCACCGATTTCAAAGGCAGATTACCAGACTAGGGGCATCACATGCAAAAAGATTTCTATACTGGAGAGCGCAAAAACTTTCCACTATCATTAACCGACAGTGTGGAGACTCCCTGTTTTCTTGTCAATGAAGATCTTCTTATAAAGAACCTCGAGATTCTGGGGGAGTTAAAGCGGCGTACTGGTTCAAAGGTGCTTCTTGCCCTAAAGGCTTTTGCAATGCACAGCACCTTTCCTACTATACGCAGGTATCTCGATGGCACATGCGCTAGTGGTCCTATGGAAGCGAGATTGGGATACGAGAAATTCGGCAAGGAGGTCCATACCTCTGCAGTAGCCTATTCATACAAGGATATTAATGAGTCAATAAAGTATTCAGACGTATTAATCTTTAATTCGATTGCGCAGTGGAAGAAATATAAGCCAATGCTCTTGGGATCCAAGAGAAAGGTAGAGATAGGACTAAGAGTAAATCCAGGATGGTCAGAAGTCAAAACCGACCTGTACAACCCAGTAATTCCGGGATCTAGGCTAGGCATAAGTTTGCATGATATCAGAAATGCGGATCTTGAAGGAATAGATGGGTTGCACTTCCATGCACTGTGCGAGCAGAATGCTGATGTATTGGTTAGGGTGCTTAAATCATTTGAAAGATTATACTCCGAATACATACCAAGAATGAAGTGGATAAATTTTGGAGGTGGGCACCACATAACAAGGGATGATTATGACCTAGATCTACTTGTAAATACAATAAACAAATTCAAGAAAAAATACGGGGTCCAGGTACACTTGGAGCCTGGAGAGGCCGTTGCGCTTAACTGCGGAGTCTTAGTATCAAGTGTGCTGGATGTGGTGCATAATGGGGTTGATATAGCAATACTAGATACGTCTGCAGAGGCACATATGCCAGATGTGCTTGCGCAACCATACCGGCCAAACATAATCGGTGCAGGAAGGCCAAAGGAGCTAAAGCATACTTACAGGCTCGGGGGCCTTACATGCCTTGCAGGAGACATTATAGGTGACTACTCATTTGCAAAGGAACTCCATCCCGGCGATCGAATAGTGTTCCTTGACATGGCACATTATACCATGGTAAAGGCCACAACATTCAACGGAGTCAGGCACCCTTCGATAATATTGTATAATAAACAAAAAGGAGCCAAAGTAATCAGGAGGTTTGGCTACAAAGACTATAAAGACAGACTATCGTAAAAGATAAACTATAAAAAGGCAGAATTGAAGGATTAACATAGGCGTATACTTGAAAAACATCCGATACTTGAAAGAAAGAATAAATCACATAGGCATAGAGACAAATAGCATATCTGAGCTTATGGACGCCTTCTCTTCCATGGCATTCCAATCAAGGAATCTGTCAAATGCCGCAGATATATACAACAAGATGCTTGGAGACAAGGATTGTACCATAATACTCTGCCTTGCAGGATCACTGTTCAGTGCAGGTTTGAAGAGGATAGTTTACCAGATGGTTTCAAACAATATGGTTGACGCAATAGTCTCCACAGGCGCAATAATTGTTGACCAGGATTTTTTTGAGGGGCTTGGATTCAGCCATTATCGCGGAACGCCAATGGTGGACGACGAGGATCTTAGGAAGAGCGCAATAGACAGAATATACGATACATACATAAGCGAGGATGACCTTAAGGTATGCGATAATACAATAGAACAGATAGCCAGTGGACTGGACCAAAGACCGTACTCTTCAAGAGAATTTATAATAGAAATGGGCAGATACCTGAACAAGCATGGAAAGAGACACGATTCCGTTGTTCTGGAGGCATACAAGAAGGGAGTTCCAATATTCGTACCTGCATTCTCAGATTGCAGCGCAGGATTCGGTCTTGTCATGCATCAATGGAAAAACCCACAGAGGCACATATCAATAGACTCGGCAAAGGATTTCCTTGAGCTTACAAAGATAAAGATAGCTTCCAGAGAAAGCGGTCTTCTCATGATAGGCGGTGGAGTACCGAAGAATTTTGCACAGGATACTGTTGTCGCAGCAGAGTCGCTTAATAAAAAAGTCTCAATGCACAAATATGCCGTACAGATAACTGTGGCAGACGAGAGGGATGGCGCATTGTCCGGATCAACATTAAAGGAAGCCCATTCCTGGGGGAAAATAGACACCAAATACACGCAGATGGTATATTCCGAGGCTACCCTAGCGCTTCCATTGCTTGCCTCATATGCATATCATAAAGGCAACTGGAAAGCAAGGAAGCCAAAGAACTTCAACAAAAAGCTAGAAAAACTGTGAAATATCATGAACTATGAAAAAGACAAAATTACCGTAGCCTTGATCCAGATGAGCATGTCAAAGAATCCTGAAGATAATACTGCAAAGGCAATAAGCGGAATAGAAGAAGCCGCAAAAAAGGGTGCAGATGTAATATGCCTTCCTGAACTGTTCAGATCAACATATTTCTGCCAGGATGAAGATTCCGAGAACTTTGGGCTTGCCGAAGCTATACCTGGAAATACCACTGCGGCGATGTCAAAGGTTGCAAAGAACACAAACGCTACAATAATCGCAGGAATATTTGAAAAGCGCGCAAGCGGCCTGTACCACAACTCTGCAGTCGTAATAGATGGCTCAGGCAAGCTCATAGGAACATACAGAAAGATGCATATACCTGACGATCCACATTACTACGAGAAATTCTATTTCACACCTGGCGATCTCGGATTCAAGTCATTTTCAACTATTCATGGGAAACTTGGAGTTATGATCTGCTGGGACCAGTGGTATCCTGAAGCCGCTCGCATTACTGCGCTGCAGGGCGCGCAGATTTTGTTTTATCCAACAGCCATAGGCTGGTTTCCCGAAGAGGAAGACTCCTCCAGTGAGATGCAAAATGCCTGGGAAACTATACAAAGGGCGCATGGCATAGCAAACGGCGTATTCGTTGCCTCGGTAAACAGGGTGGGCACGGAGGGAAGGATAAGATTCTGGGGGTCATCATTCATCTCTGGCCCATTCGGCGAAATATTGGCTAAGGCAAGCCCCGACAAGGAAGAGATACTGATTGCAAAATGCGACCTTGGCAAAATAGACGATACCCGGCATGACTGGCCATTTCTTAGGGACAGGAGAATAGATGCATACAAAGGAATTACATCAAGGTTCATTGATTAGTTGGTCTTCTAATGGAAAGAGTGCCTTTTGATCTTGGATATAGAATGCCTGCAGAGTGGTCTACGCATCAAGGCACATGGATATCGTGGCCAAAGAATGTGGATTCTTTCCCAGATAAACTGCTTCCAAAAGTCGAAGATACCTACATTAGCATCATAGAAGTGCTGCACAAGAATGAAGACGTGCATCTTCTTGTCGATGATAAAAATAGTGAAGATAAGGTATGCCGGCTGCTTGAATCAAGAAATGTCGGGAATGAACGACTGTTTTTTCACAGAATCTGCACTTCGGATGTATGGTTCAGAGATTACGGCCCAATATTCCTCAAAAAGATAACAGGCGAGGTGGCATATACTCACTGGATATTCAATGCGTGGGGAAACAAATACGAGGATCTTAGGCTTGATGCGCATGTACCTGATGACATGCCTCTTGAAGGCATTAAGAAGTTCAGAATTCCAATGGTCCTTGAAGGCGGGTCAATAGATGTTAATGGCATTGGCACATGTCTTACTACTGAACAATGCCTTCTCAATAAAAACCGGAATCCGCAGTTCAGCAAGCAGCAGATAGAGATGCATCTACGTGACTATCTTGGTGCAACAAATGTAATATGGCTCAAGGAAGGCATATCTGGAGACGATACAGACGGTCATGTTGACGACCTTGCAAGGTTTGTAAACGAAACTACTGTGGTGTGCGCACTTGAAACAAACGAGAAAGATGAAAACCATGCGCGGCTTAAGGATAACCTCAAACGGCTCAGGTCAGCCAAGGACCAGGAGGGACACGCACTCAATGTCATTCAGGTTCCAATGCCCGCACCTGTTATATACGGCGGCCTGCGGCTTCCTGCAAGTTACACCAACTTCTATATCGCAAACAAATCCGTACTTGTACCTACGTTCGGAGACAAAAACGATGCAAAGGTACTTTACACGCTTGGCAGTCTGTTTAAGGGAAGAGACGTGATAGGAATAAACTGCCGTGAACTGATATATGGATTAGGCGCAATACATTGCGTAACCCAGCAGCAGCCGTCATAACCTCAATTCGACATTAGTCGTTCCTGGCTACGACTTTTTAAATATTCCATATCTAACATCCAAGCAGGTGTATAAATGTCTATATTGATAATGCACAAGGGGAGGTATGACCTGACTTCTGCAAGGAGGGCGTTCACGGATATTGGTGTGATGCGTTCACAGCTACTTAAAGTAGCTGCTTCTGAAGACCATGCAGTAATAGCGCATAATGGAGTAATGAGAGGATTCTACAGATCAAAAAAAGGTTATGGGTGGATAGAAGACGGAGTATCTGTCAGGGAGTCTCTTGTTCTATGCACCTGCGCAGTAATAACTGCAGGGACAAAAGTCCCAGAGGATGCAACATCTGTATATGGCGGCACATACGGGAATACTTACACATATTCCGTATACGAGTAAGTGTTTTTAACTTTGTCACCAAAACAGCCTCATGGCTGTCGGAGATCTGATGAGGCTTATAGCTCATAATGCACCTGAGCTTCCCAAAGATTGTGAATGGATAAATACAGCAAGGCCTCTCCTGCTCTCAAAGCTTTCTGGTAATATAGTAATACTAGATTTTTGGACATACTGCTGCATAAACTGCGTTCACATGATTCACGTGCTCTCAAAGATAGAAAAGAAGTATAAGGATTACCCTGTTGTGATAATCGGGGTGCATTCTGCAAAATTTAAAAATGAGAACAACTCAAAGAACATATCCGAGGCAATATCCAGGTATGGTATACAACATCCGGTTGTTTCCGATAAAGAAATGCACGCATGGGCGCTTTTCGGGGTAAATGCCTGGCCCACAATGGTGATAATAGGTCCTACCGGGAGGATAGAATACAAAATTGCCGGAGAGCTAAGTTTTGAACAGCTTGACCAGCTTTTATCAGGAATAATACACGATGCTAAAAGCGCAGGGACGCTTGCAAAACACAAATCAAGCATATTCATAAGGAGTCAGAGCCATCAATCACTATTGTCATATCCCGGAAAGATATCTTTCTCAAAGGACGGATCAAGATTCGCACTTAGCGATTCAAACCACAACAGGATTCTAATAGTCAATTCAAGGAACGGCAAAATACTGGATTCAATAGGGAATAGGGACTGTGGTCTAGATGATGGACGTTTTAATGAAGTCTCATTCTCCAGGCCGCAGGGAATATTGTGGCATAACGATTCTGTATACGTTGCAGATACTGGGAATCATGCAATAAGACGCATATCACTAACCGACAGGCATGTGGATACAATTGCAGGTACCGGATTGATGGGTTCGTATGCCGAATATGGACTAAGTTATCCCGCATGTTCTATCCAGCTAAACTCTCCCTGGGATTTAGCAACTGACGGGAGAACAATATTCATTGCAATGGCGGGTCTACACCAGATATGGAGTTACTCCATAATGGAAGGTTTAATCTCCCCATTTGCAGGTTCAGGAATCGAGAATATTGGTGACGGGCCACTTGAGTACGCTGAATTTGCGCAACCAAGCGGATTGTGGTTGCAAGAGAATACCCTCTATGTTGCAGATAGCGAGGTGTCTGGGGTCAGATTCATATCCCTCAGTAAAGGGTTAGTTGGCACAATAGTGGGCAGGGGGCTGTTTACCTTTGGCGACAGAACCGGAAGCATCTCGGATGCCCTGCTTCAGCATCCAATCGGAATAACCGGCTGCAAGAGCACGCTATATGTAGCTGATACATATAATAACTCAATAAAAGCCATAGACTTGAAAAAGAATTCTATATGCGACGTGATATCTGGAAATGGAAAGGAATCCATGTGCAGAATAAACGCTCCGAGATGTGACACGCTTCCCCTTTTTGAGCCGAACGACGTAAAAATATTTAGTAACATACTATATATTACAGATACAAATAATCATATTGTAAGATGCTTTGATTTGAAGGAAAGGTGTATGAAAACCTTTAAAATGAGTGAGTGAATGGACTTCATAGAAGAATTAAAGTTTCTCAAGGAGCAACTTAAGTTTACTGAGAGAGTACGCATTCCAAAACGCACTAAGAATGTAGTAATGGCAGGTATGGGGGGGTCAGGGATTGCCGGCAAGATATTCCAGGAGTTCTATTCCAGTATGCCAACATACCTTGTGGATGACTACAATATACCTGATTTTGTATCAGAGTCAACACTATTCATCGCTACAAGCTATTCTGGAAATACCGAAGAGACTCTGAATGCCACAAAAAATGCAATTAAGAAGGGCGCATATGTAGTCACAATAAGCTCCGGTGGCAAACTTATCGAATTAGGCCATCAGAGAATACGCATACCGCGTAGGGATCTGCAACCCAGATCCGTAACCGGATACATGTTAATGCCGCTGCTTAATGGTTTTAGGATTATCTCAGGCAAAGAAATTAACAGAGCATACAAACTTCTTGCCGAACTTGACAAAAACAATTCACAGTGCCTCGGCCATGCAAAGGAATTATTCAAGTCAAAAGCAATACCAATAATATATGGCGCGTCCCCATTCAAAAGCATGGCATACCGTTGGAAGACACAATTTAATGAAAATTCCAAGATAATTGGGTATTCAAACAGCTTCCCAGAACTAAACCACAACGATACAATGGCGTTGGCGCTAACATCACTAAAGAACCACATGTACTTCATGGTATTCGGATCTGACGACAACAGGATAAGCAAGAGAATAAAGATAACCTCACAGATAACAAAATCAAATTTCAATATTATAACGCCGCAAGGACGTACGCCATTAGAAAAGATGTTCTACCTTCTCCATTATGGCGATTATGTAACCTATCATTTCGGCATCTTAAGGAAAGTAAGCCCTACCGACGTCTCACTTATAGAAAAACTTAAATTGAAAATAGGATGAAGTTCACAAGTCCCTGGTTTCGCTATCAATGGGTTTATGCTCGTATTCAAGAGCCGCCTTTCTCAATGCCCTAAGAGCCAGCGTAGCGCAATGCATTCTTACTGGGCCCGGGTCTATATTTATCAGCTTAAGCAGGCGATCCCTCCCATATGTCTCTATATAAGAGAGGCTCTTCCCTCTTAGCGCTTCTGTAAGTATGCTTGATGTCCCCATTGATATCACGCATCCAGAACCATTGAATCTTACATCCTTTACAATTCCACCCTCAACGCTAAGGTATATCGTAACCTTATCACCGCATGATATATTCTCCTCATGTGCCTTGGCGTTGGGTCTGCCAAGCTCACCCTTGTTCTTTGGGTGCTCGTAATTGTATATCAGCTCTTCAGCATACATATCAAGATTCATTATATCTACTCCTGCAGTTTTTCATATTCTTTCATTATGCATCTATTCTGCACAAATCCAAGTCCATGTTCCTCAGCATATGCCTTAGCGTCATCATTCATTATTCCTTCCTGCAGCCACACTACCTTTGCCCCAATCCCAACCGCTTGTTTAGTTATCCCTAATGCCTCATTTCCAGGCCTAAACACGTCAACGATCCCAGCATTCGCATCTGCCGGTACGTTTGCAAGGCTCTTATATACCTTTTCACCAAGTAGCACGCTAGCCTCAGGATTTACCGGTATTATTCTGTATCCCACGGACTGCATAAACCTTGATACCTTGTTGCTGTATTTGGATTCGTCGCGTGATAATCCAACAACAGCTATTACCTTATACCTTCTCAGTATATCAGGTATTTCCAGCGTTAACACCCACGACTTTTATGATAGGACCGAAAAGTTTCTTTGCTGTCATGTTAATGATATTCTCATATTTATACATGATATAACATCCGACTATTCCTATTGCAGCTCCAGCTACAACGTCAGTGAAGTAGTGCTGGCCTAAATACACTCTCCCAAAAAGTACAACTACTAGCCATATCATGTAAGCTGCCCGTACATACGTGTAATTCTTCATGAAGAAGAAGAGACCAGTAAGCGTAGTGGCATGGCCTGAAGGGAATCCGTATCCAGACTCGCATCCAACATGATTTATCCATGAATAATCCGACAAAGCGCACGGCCTCGGTTCCCTTACTATATCCTTGATGATCTCACTTACTGCAAACATGATTACTATCGCGACTGAATAAGGTATCAGATTCTTATCTTTCTTCAGGTAAAAGTAAAGTGCTATTAATGGCAGTATAATATAGTAGCTTTCCGCCCAATATTTCATTATGAAATTAAGTGTCGGATTTGCCATCTGATTAACTAGGCCGAATGCACCGGAATTGATAGAACCTAAGATGTTCATTTAAATGCGTCCCAAAGTATATCAGTATACCGATGTTATGTCCTTAAAGATTATATTCGTTTCTCTGCATCCTGATATCGGTATTTTGCTATTGCATTTTTTGCATCTATCATCCACGCCCAGGTTCCATGCTGACAGATAGACTCCATCTCTCTTTATTGCAATTGCTCCGCAGCTATGGCAGTATGTATTTTCATGCGGATTCCCAGCAACATTGCCTATGTAAACATATCTCAATCCATTTTTTCTGGCAATGTCATAGTGTAACTTTAACGTCTTGTATGCTGTTTGCGGATAATTAAGCATTCTATAATCCGGATGGAACTGTGTAAAATGTATTGGCGTGTAAGCGCCAATATTATCTGCGATCCATTTGGTTAGGGAGTCACAAGCCCTAAGTGATTCTCCGACTTGCGGTATTATCAGATCCGTTATCTCAATATGCATTCCCGACCTTTTCATCTCCAGCAATGCCTCCTTTATCGGCTCGTTCGAAGTGACTGCTTCAAACTTGTTAGAAAATTTTTCATCTCCGTTTCCCTTGAAATTCACTACAGCAGCATCTATCAGACCTCGCATTTCTTGCACTGCATCTGTGGTCATGTATCCGTTCGTTATAAACATGGTGAACAATCCTTCCTTATGTGCAACCCTTGCCACATCCAATGCATACTCCACGAATATTGCTGGTTCATTGTATGTAAATGCTATTCCTTTCACATCACATTCAATTGCTCGGCGTACTATATCCTCTGGAGACACATAGCATCCATCAATCTCTTTTGCCCTTGATATGTTATGGTTCTGACAGAATTGACATCCCCAGTTGCACGAGGAAGTGCCTATTCCTAATACATATGTGCCCGGCATGAAATGGTTGAATGGCTTCTTCTCTATTGGGTCTATCTGAATTGCAGATAATACGCCATAATTAACCAGCGCAAGCTCGCCACCTATGTTCTGCCTTACAAAGCAGAATCCGTGCGAACCCTGGGGTATCTTGCAGCGCCTTGCACATGCATAGCATTCGACCTTGCCGTCTCCCAAAGTCCTCCCTAATATGGCCTTCTTTATCATATAATCATTAAATGTGCGGAGTAGACTACAGGTATAAATGTATCTCTTGTGGTATATAAATGTAATTCAATGGAGTACATAATCGTTGACACCAGCTCAATAATGTTTGGACTGTCAAGGAAGATAGACGTGTTCGAGTCAATAAATATACAGTTAGGGTTCAGGCCCGTACTATCAAAGGGAATCTTGAGGGAGCTTAGGTCACTCTCTAAAATAAATGGAAAATATAAAAAGTACGCAGCAACTGCTCTTGCGCTTGTAAGTAAGCACAAACCACTGATAGAAAGCGACAATGGATTTGTAGACAGCTGGATACTCGCGGACTCGGCAAGGCACCCGAACGTATGTACTAACGATATGAAACTGAAGCGAGATCTGCGTGCAAAAGGAATCTCGGTATATTCTATCTCTGTTGGAGGAAGCCTCAAATAGCATAAACAGTCAATTAACCTGCGGTTTGACGTTCAAGCATCAGATCATGGCCGTATCCGTCTATTTTTCCTGAATAACATCTTGTAGCCAACTCCGCTGGCAATCTGCAGCATGCCTCCAATAAATATCGGCAGTGGCAGCGAATTATCCATGAGGTATCCGCTTAGCCCTGAACTAAGCTGCCCGACTCTCGATGCAACTCCCTGAATCCCGGTAGCAGTCCCGTAGTCCTCGGGATCTATGCCTTTCATGTTAATGGCTGTTCTGCTTGGGGATCCGAATCCGGCAAGTACGGCCCTGAGCAGGTAAAAAGCTGCAGCGAATATTAATGCCGGTGAAAATGCCATTGCAAACAGAAGCATTCCATTAAGCGTCCTCGCATACGCAGCTACATTAAGCGTGTCAAGCCTATGCGCAATTCTTGAAGACAGATAAGAGCCAAGAGCCGTAGCAAGATACACTGACGTGAATATTATCCCTATTTCTAGTGCATTTGCCCCATAAGAAAGCGCAAACCACAGTGGAAGCAGTGGTAAAAACAACCCTACTCCTATTCCACCGATTAGATTTGTCGCGATAACCTTGGCAGAGTAGTGCATGCTGCTACTTTTCATTACCTTTGTAGTCTTTTTTGGCTTTTTCTCCTCAGTAAGCCTAGCTAAAGACAGTATGGATAGTATAAGCAGACATGCAGAAAGTAAAAAGAGGTACCTGTAAGAATTAAGCAATCCCACTAAATTGCTTAAAGGAACCACCATGGCAAATAGGATGCTGCCCCCTATGGCGGATATGGATCCAACCAGGGTTACAAGAGAATACTTATTGATTCTCTTGTTTTGGTCTGGATAGTTATTTGCTATAAATGCGTTGGTGCCTGGCGAAAAAGCTCCTCGGAGACCTCCTGCTCCGCCACCAACACCCCCTATTACCATACCCATCACAATATATAATGGCGTATAAGAGAGGCCTACCATAAGCGCGCCTGAGAAGGAGACGACTTCAGCAATGATAAGTTCCTTCCTGTATCCGTATCTGTCGCCGATTATTCCCAGCAATATAGTAAGGCACACTACAAAGAGCATGGTAAGTCCAGATATAATCCCTATATAAGTCAAGGTTACATGCAAGGCAGAAAGGTAAAGAGAAAACGCCAGGCTCATGTATACTATGGCTGCGCTCCTGAATGCCCTTGAATAGAGCAGATACCTGAATCTTGCATCAAGGTTATGATATGTCATAAAACATGCACCAATCCAAGCATGTCCTTGGGAATGTTACAGACCTGCAGTTATTCATTAGGTTAGCACAATAGAAATGCTAATATATCTTGCTTTTGATAATTATTGGTCTAGGATTCCTAGTGGTGCATACCTTGTACTATATACACACTGTTGAGGATACGATAAGTATATCTCCAAGCTACTTTGGGGAAGACATAGAGAAGACCGCACTCGAGGTCCTTAGGAAAAAATACGAAAGGACTCTTGACAGGGAGCTTGGCATAATCGTCTCAGTATTCGATGTTAATAACATAAGCGACGGCATAATTATGCCTGGAGATCCGTCAACCCATCATGGACTGACATTCAAGATTCTATCCTTCAACCTTGACATAGACGAAGTGGTAGTTGGGGAGGTGTCTGAGCTTGCGGATTTCGGGTGCTTTGTACGGCTTGGCCCAATAGACGGCCTTGTTCATCTCTCCCAGATAGCAAGCGACTTTATAAATTACGACAAGAAGTCCAGTGCCTTCGTGTCAAGGAATACGGGCAAGAGCCTGAAGAAGGGGGACTCAGTCTATGCAAAGGTATCATCAATAAGCCTTAAAGGCGGATTGAAGGATGCCAAAATAGCACTCACAATGAGGCCCGACGGCCTCGGAAAGCCCGAGTGGTCAAGGGGAGAGACAAAGAGAGAGTACAGGAGAGGAAAAGACAACAGGCGCAGGAAGAAGTAGGGGAAGATATTATGGAATCCGCATGTAAGACTGACAAACTGATAATAGCACAGGGAAACACCTGTCCAATCTGCGGACAGTCAAACCTGACCACCAAGTGGAGCGGCCACATAGTCGTACTCAACGTCGAAAAATCAGAGGCTGCGAAGAAGCTCGGGATAAAGGTAAATGGCACATATGCGATAAACATTAACGATTAGCTCCGCAGCAGAGTCCCATTGTCTGAAGACGGTGTCTTCCTGCCAAGCAGCCTGCGAGTATCCGATTATAGAACTGGCCTGCAAATAAGCTTCCATCTCACTGCTTCTTTGCAGGTCTTGCATATTCCTCTTCAAATACTACCTTCTGTATCCTTTCCATGTATTTAAGTATTCCCTCTGCAAAAGCTGACTTGTTGACAAGATAGTCTGCGTTCTTCTCTACCTTTTCACCAAACACAATCTTTGCCACCCCCCCGCTCACGGCTATGGCGTCTGGCTGCAGCGAATAATTTTCTGCAAGAGCCTTCACCCTCGCATCATCACCATCCAGTTTTTCAATTACCTTTATATCATATATGAGCGTTTCGCCAGCAAGCTGATGATTAAGGTCTACAACTACCCTTCCCGAGTTCACGCTCTTTATGGTCGCTATGCGTCCATCTACGTTTACCTGCATTCCGGGCATAGGGTTTATGTCTTTTTCTCTGAAGTCTGATAAATGCATTACGCTAACTAACTGTTCATTCCTTTGCCCAAAGGCATCTTCAGGCTTCAGCGTAGCCTTCTTCTCCTCTCCAACTACCATGGACCTTACTGCATTTTCTACCCCCCTAAGTGCATCATTCTTGCCTATTATTATGAGCTGTGGAGCATACCTCGCCTTTTCATCATATATTTTCTCATCATTTGCAACCTTCTCTACAGTAGTATAAGCTACACTATTGTCAGATGCCCTCCTTGCAGTATAATCTATCCTTACAAAATCCCCATCATTAAAGCTCATGGCATCACTCGATATTTTATATATGCCTACTATTAATACTGTATTGTTATAAATCTTGTGATTATGATGGACAAAAAAAGGATTACCGAAGTGCTACTGGCATTTTTTGTTGCTGCAATATTCGTAAGCTCATACGTATCACTTACAAACTACAATACGCCTCAGAATGCTACTACCACAGTTCCTGCTACTGTGTATGTACAGGGCTTGTCAAATGCCATAATAAACGGATATGGCGGCGATCTGTATCTCAACATAACCTGCCCAAATCGCACAGTCTCCGCGGAGACTGTCAATACGCTTACCTCATACCTCACAAAACTTGAAAACAATAACTCGATATTAGACTATTTCAATCCAGGACTTAACATTTCTGTAGCTCCGGAAAACATGAGCAGCTATTCTATATACAATTCATCTATAATCCAGTTAAAAGGCCCCGAGCGTGACTGCATTACTGGATATGCGACCGCATTCGTGACGCTGCCACGTACAGTCTATATGAATACTGGCACACAGGTTGTTCCAGTGCAGTTCACGACTAGCGAACGGAATGCATCATTCACGTCTAAGATAAAGTGGCCTGTAGGAACGTCGTTAAACGTGAAGCTTTCGGCGCTAATAACGCAGAATGGTACAATATACGGGCCGATAAGCCTTGTCTTGCTGAAGTAGATAAGAATGACACTAAGCAAAGACGTAAGCGGTTCAATACGCAAGTATGCGATAAAGAATGCAATGGATTACGGCAAGGCCAGCGCAGGAAACGTCCTTAACAAGATAATCTTCATATATCCTGAGCTCAAGCCTGAGATGAAAGCCCTATCAAAGGAGGTTGCAACGATAGTTGGGGAAGTGAACTCGCTAGGGAAAGAGGCAGTAGGATCAGAATATTCTGGATATTCTGAAGAGTTCAGTGCTGCAGATGCCGAGAAAGCAAAAAACTCAGCAAAACCAAAGTTCATTCTTGAGGGCGTATCCGAAGGTGACTTTGTGGGAAGGGCATCACCAGAGCCAAGCGGATATGCACATATGGGCCATGCAAAACAGGCACTGTTAAACCATGAGTTCTCAAGGATATACAAGGGAAAGGTATACCTCTATTTTGACGATACAAATCCCGAAAAATGCAGGCAGGAGTACGTTGATGCCATAAAAAGGGACTTTCTATGGCTTGGAATAAAATTTGATAAGGAATACTACGCCAGTGACAACGTAGAGAAGATGTATGACTACGCAAGGCAGCTGATAAAATCTGGACGTGCATGCGTTTGCCAGTGCGACAGGGAAGAGATGAAGAAAAACCGGATGTCAGGCACGGAGTGTAGCCACAGGCGTCAGGATCTTGGCAGGAATATCGACCTTTTCGAGGATATGATTGCCGGCAGATTTGAAGAGGGCCAGGCAGTCGTAAGGTTCAATGGAAACATTAGCTCACAGAATACCGTGCTTAGAGATCCCGTGATGCTAAGGATTGTGAATTTACCTCATTACAGGCAGGGCGCTAAATATCATGTATGGCCACTTTATGACTTCAACACCCCAATAATGGACTCAATAAACGGAATAACAGACATAATACGCAGCAAGGAATACGAGTTGAGGGATGAGCTAACCCGTGAGATACTCGGAGCACTTCATCTCCGAGTGCCAAGGATGCATATAGAGGCGAGACTTAACATAAAGGGCAACGTAGTGCAGAAGAGGGTGATAAGGAAGCTCATTGCAGACGGGCTTGTCAAGAAATGGGATGACCCCCGGCTTATGACTATCATGTCATTGCGCAGGAGAGGCGTGCAGCCCGAAGCCCTAAGGAAGTTTGTGCTCAGGTTCGGGATGAGCCATACTGACAGCACAGTAAGCATAGATATGCTCCTTGCTGAGAATAAGAAGATAATAGAGCCGCTTGCAAAGCATCTGTTTTTCGTAAAGGATCCGATAAAGTTGACGGTTAATGGCATCGACAGGGAAAGCGTATCGCTAAAGCTGCACCCATCTGGAGATCTTATGCGCGAATACTCGGTAGGTAACACATTCTACATAAGCGGCGAAGATGCAAAAGGACTTGCCAAAGGCAACTCTATGCGATTAAAGGATCTTATGGACATAGATATACTATCCAATGGTACCGAAGGCATAATTGCATCCAAGTCTGCTATGCAGGCCAAGGGAAAAATAGTGCAATGGGTATCTGAGGGCAACCATCTGGCGTGCAGTGTACTTATCCCCGGAGAGATAGTGGATGGGAATGACAATTTCAATCCAAACAGTCTTGCGACCGTACATGGATATGTGGAAGGATACGCAAAAGGGTTGGAAGAACACGACATAGTACAGTTTGAGAGATTCGGCTACTGCATACTAGACGACAAAAAAACCATGCAGTTCATACTGACTTCTGGATAGCTATATTCCCAGCCCTGTAAGTGTTTTTGCAATGTCTGGGGCGATGTCTATTATCTCTGCATGCTCAAAAGGAACAGTATTGGATCCAAATATCCTGGTGACTCCAGCATTCTTGAGCTTCTCATAAGCGCTACCTGCCATTACCAGGTGCACGGCAGCTGTTGATACCGTGCTTGCGCCTTCATCAAACGCATACCTGGCAGCCTGCTCTATAGTGCCTCCGGTGCTTATTATGTCATCAAATATGATGACATTCTTGTCCCTGAAGTCGCCTCCATGGGTCTTTTTTATGCTTACTGCTCCGTATAAGTCCCTTTCCTTCTCTACGTAAGTATATTCGCAACCAACGACTTTGGCAGCGTTTTTTGCAATTACGAGCCCGCCCTTGTCCGGTGCCATCACTATGGGGTTTTCAATACTCTTTTTCACAGTCTCTGCAATTGTGTCTATTGCATTGGCTATGCCAACCTTTCCCACGAAGTGCATAAGCGGCCCGCTCTTATGCGGGTTTACTGTGATGAGCGACGTTATTCCTGCAACTTTGAACATGTCTAGCACCACGTTTACGCTTACTGCCTCGCCAGGATAAAAACTCCTATTTTGCCTGGCATATGCAAGATAAGGCACTACTGCGGTAATGTTCACGCCTCTTCGCACAAGTTCCTGCGCAATTAAGAGAAGCTCGAACATATTCTTTTCCTGTGGGAAGTGCGTTGACTGCACTATTACCGCATTTTTGGCGTCGAATTCGGGCACCCTCACCTTTATTTCACCGTCTGGAAATTTCGATGTCTCTACCTTGACGAGATCCGCGCCAATAAGCTTTGACAGGGATATATCCATCCCATTGCTTGCAGTGCCACCTACTACAATCATATTGGGATATTAGACAAAAAGACTTAAAATCCTATTCAAGCAATCTATGGTCATGAACCCTAGTTTCATAAAATGGATAGGCCATGCAAGCTTCCTTCTCACGCTAAACGGGAAGAATGTCTACATAGATCCGTTCAACCTGCGCAATACCCGGACACACGCCGATGTCATATTAATAACGCATCCGCACTTTGACCATCTCAGCGAGAAGGACATAAAATTAATAGCCGACGGCAAAACCAAGGTATTCGTTCCAAAGGACAGTATATCCAAGATACCTGTGGGGGATGTCGTTGGGGTTGAATCAAACTGCCACTACTCGCACGAAGGGCTGGAATTTGACACGGTACCTGCATACAATGTAGTAGAGAACAGGGTCCATTTCCATCCTAAAGAAAATGGGTGGGTCGGATACGTTCTTGATATAAACGGAACGAAAGTGTACCATGCAGGCGATACCGACTTCATAAAGGACATGACGAAGATAGTGACCGGGCTTGCACTGCTTCCAATCGGGGGTACGTATGTCATGGACATAGACGAGGCAATAGTCGCATCAAAGTCCTTTAAGGCAGAGAAGATTGCACCCATACACTACAAAAACCTGCTTGGAAAGGGAGGGTCTGCGGCCGCCGAGGAGAAATTTTTAAACGGCGTCAAGAACGGCATAATACTAAAGGAAATAGAAGAGCCAACCTACTCATTTTAGGCCTGCCTCAAGCTCTTTGGCTATCTCCAGTATCTGTGAAGGATTCAGCTTAAACACGCGTTGACCGCTGTTGCTTACGGCATCTGCGATCCTTGTTGCCCTATCCCTGCCTATTTTAAGGTAGGATCTTGAGTCTATTATAGCGTTTCTTACGGTCTTCTTCTTATGCTGCATTACCAGCCCTATCATCTCTGTCTGGCGCGCAGTTATGTGCACATTGAGCGGCTTAATATATATCACCACCGAGTCAACTTTGGGTATTGGCCTGAAATTTCCTCGTGGCACCTTTATTACCTGATTTATCCTGAACATCAGCGAGGCCACAACGCTGAGTCTTGAATAATTGGGTGTATCGGGCTTTGCCATCATATGCTGCACAAATTCCTTCTGAAGGCAAAGCACCGCCTGCATCCTTTTTTCAGCCAGCCAGCCTATCATCTTGCTTGAGAGATTGTATGGTATGTTGGATATCACTATGTCTACCTTGCCGAAACCAAGTTTTTTGTTGCTCATGCTAAAAAAATCGCCGTTTATCAAAACTAAGTTAGCGAAGCCCATCTCGCTCTTTAATATTTCGTATAATGAGGAGTCCTTCTCAACGGCGATCACCCTCTTTGCATTCTTGCATAACTCCCTCGTAAGCATTCCGGTGCCAGGCCCAATCTCCAGCACGACTTTGTCATACGCATGCGCAGCTTCGGCCTCTGCAATGCGCTGATTGACTAGGAATACCTGGCCAAGAGCCCTTTTGCTTCTTATCTCTCCGAAGAAATTCATCTCAACCAAAACAACTATTTTATTAAATCTAAGTGCATCTCTCTTATTGATGCACGGCAGCAGCAGGCTTCAATCTGCGATTGAATTCCTCACTACCTACGGATTCATGATAACAATACTTACATTGCTGGTTATTATAATAATCTATGTTGCTACTCCTGTCTCGCACGTATTTCCGTCACAGTGCAATGCATACGGGGGCTTCGTATGTGCAGAGGCTGCTTATTACTCAAACACCGCAGCCAATAATGCAAATGTAGTAATCTTCCTCTCGAATTCCGGAAGCTCGCCAACAAACATAATAGGGATTAATGTAATAATAAATGGTCATACGATGCAGGGAACTTGCAGTCCGTCATTTCTTGTTCCCGGGTCAAATACCCTATGTATTGCCACATCCGATACCGCTATACCCCAGGGAAGCCAGATCACCGGTCAGTTTGCAGTTGCAGGCCAATCATGCAATTCAGGAGTAAGCCAATTCTCCCAGGAAAGCTGCAGTTTCATAAATGCACAATATGCTGGTTCATTCCTGACGTATGCTGGCGGATCACACTACGGCACCACATAGCCCCAGCTACAAAATAACCTGTGTCTGTGGCTTTCAAAGAGCCGCATGCCAGTTTGAACCTAGGTTGTAGCTATGCCCTTGAAGTTTTTAAGCTGTATGCCTGCATCATCCTGTGAATTGAAAATCTCTATGTGTATGCCAAGCTTGTCTGCGTTGTCAAGCAGCTCCTTTATTTGGCCATCATTTATTATGTCGTCGTTTACCAGTATGGCGGATATGACATGTTTGTCAAGATGCTTCCGTATTCCATCTATCCCGTAAAAAGAGCTACCAGTCCTTATTCCTATCATAAGCCTGTTCATGTACTCAAATTCTCTCCTCACGTGCTCATTCTCAAGAACCTTTGAAACCGTATCACTTTGCATCACTTCACGTATTCCTGATCTTTCTGCATCGCTTGCAGGCGCATAAACGAGCCTTTTTTTGATTTCTATGCCCATGTCGGATACGTATTTTCTTATGTCATCCTTTGTAAATCCCGGTCCAGCAATAACTACTATGTCCACACTAAGGTTGTTTGCTGCGGCAATCACGCTCTTGAAGTACTCCTCGCGCTGTCTCTCGAAGTCCTTCATCTTCATCCTCTTGCTCAGCCTGCTGTACAGCTCAGAGACAATCTCTATCCCATACCCCTTTATGTAGGCTACCAGCGCTTTCTCATCATCAAGAACTATTATCCCAAGCCTTGGCCTCTTCGAGTCTATCACCGCCTGCCTTATTCTCTTCAATATGTAGTCCTTCCACTCACCCTTGTGCACATCTATCACATCACCCGCTGCGATATTGAGCGTATGATAGCTGCCGAGAGTCACGAACTCCTCTGGTTTGCCGGAGACTATCTTGCCGGACAGTCTCAGCCTTCCCGCATTTTTATCTATCTCGGAGCGTTCCACAGTAATTCTGACCAGCACGTCCTTCTGCTCCCCTATGTCGCCTTCATTAGGCCTGAATCTCCTTGTAGTGCGCGATTCAACAACGTCATTCTTGGATATTATTATCGCAAGCACGTAGAGGTCTTCTATCGACTGCGGCTCTACCTTGAGGAAACTGCTCACATTGTTAAACCTTATAACGCGCATTATCCCGATAAAATAATGCAGGACTAAAGTTAAAAAGCCGACCAGGACCTAAGATGTCCTGCTGAATATGGCATAGATGGGCCTTCCAGGCAGCCTCTTGCGGAATCCAGCAATCGCATGATCCGGATCCATGTCTCGCGTGCCGAAATTTATCCACAGACCCATCCATCCTTTCCCTACCCTGCACAAATAATGCCCAAAAGGATAGCGTTTCGACCTTTTTATGAAAACAATGGTATTGTTGCCGAAATGCCCGGCCTTTACATACCTGTAATCATACTCTTTACCGAATTTCTTCAAAGCCCTGACCATGTCCCTGCAAGAATATCCGCCCGTGGTTGCCTTATTCTCGTCGAATAACTTGTGCTTTGCATTCGTATAGCTGATTCCAGTCACAAAGGCTACGCAGGCTATGCCGCACCCGAACGAGTCCTTTTGGGCGATTGGTATCCTCCTGCATTTATCCAACAAGATCAGAGGTCTGGTCTATTATCCTTATCTGCTTTATTATGCTGCCCGCAATGGACATAAGCGCCTTTGGGCTGTCTGCATCGATCCTAACCTTAAGCAAACTACCCTCTGGTTTTATGCTTACCCTGCTGTTGCTAAAACGTTCCCCATCAAGAATTTCGAAATAATCCTTGGGATTGTCTAGTTCAATTGTAAGAGTCAGTTTAGGCATGTCAATTACTTTTTCTGTATGGAGTCCCTATGTGACCTGCCGGAGCTTGTAAGACCGCGGAATACTCTCCTATTCCTGTTGAGCACGCTCCTATAGAGCGCATCGGACCTTATGGCAGGATGCATTTTGTCAACAAGTATTGCCTCGAAGAATTTGTATGATCCATCCTCGCCGACATAATACGAGTTCATCACTTCACAGTTTATATATTTTCTTGCAGCTCTTTCCTCGGCAATTGACTGCAGTGACTTCTCCATCGCAAAGAACCTTCCGCTCTTTGACGGCTTCCTTCCCTTTGCAGCCTTCTCTCTCTTCCTCAATCCCTTCCTTACCCTTATCCTAGCCAGTATGACCCCCTGTTTTGCCTTGTACCCCAGATTCCTGGCCCGTGACAAGTTTGTAGGCTTTTGTACCCTGAGTATTGGGGGTTCGCCTCTCCACTGCACAATCTTTGACTTCAGTGCGTCCGGCCTTTCTTTATATTCCTTCCTTATGGTTGAAGTTATCTGATTGTAACTGCTCATAAAATCACTAAGATAGCACAAATTGCAAGAGTATATCAATACAAAGCTAAATAAAGTTTGTTATCTTTGCCATACCTTTGAGATAGAGATATGTGCCAACGTACGTTGGCACCTTTATCTCCCCTCCGTACGGCCCGAATCTCTGTCCATTCATATGCAATGGGTTGTCAGTCTTTGCAGATATCCTCACGAATCCCTTCCTAAAGGCTATTGCATCCTTCATCGGATCGAAATCATGCAGATCCTTTGCTGAATGCAACTTTTTTGCTATTAGTCCGCTCCCTCCATGTATTGAATTGGCAAGCCTCAAAAGATGGGTCGGGTCATTTGTGACATTACTGTCTATCCTATCGCTCTGGCTCACCGCCTGCCTGTCAAGTATATTCCTCCAGAAACTTGCCTTGCTCTTTATGTACACCATATCCCAATTCCCATTTGCAATCCCCATCTGTACCAAAGCCCTGTTCTTCCAAAGCCTTGCAGCAGTCGGCCTGTCTATTCCCAGACCTATGAGTGCGTTTATCCCTTCATTAAGGCTTTTTATAAAACTTCTTGCTATCTTTCCCCTCCATCCTTTGTCTTCTGGTCTCGGGCCAACTAGCTTCTCCCCGCGCATTCCCGCTGTGGGAAATATGTCCCCAAAATCAATTCCTATGCCTGCAATATAGTCTGTTATCTGTTTTCTTGCAGCGGCATCCAACATGATAACGTCCTTGTCCTTTACATGCACGTGATAGCCTCTGTTTCCGCTGAAATTCACCTGCATCTCTTCCTCGGAGAATCCAAAATCCGGAATTAGAAAGTCATATATCAGTTTTATTGTCTCGTCTCGCACCTTATCCAGACATGTTGGACATATCCACTGCCTACCATGCTTTGACTGGCATTGCAGGTTCATGTCAGTCACATCAAGGTCAAAGACAAGCTCAGATCCTATCCATCCCTTTCTTTCCATTGGTCTCTTCTCTGGAAACCTGTAATATGCAGATGATGACGAGACATAAGGCACAGCGTTATTCGACAGGTACTCCTTCAGAATGCGTTCATTTCCAAACGACATGTGCCTCTTCGATATCTTTACATCAAAGTTTCCCACTCCAAACTCACGTTCCACTATCCTGTCCGGTGCAATCCCCGCGCAATTCCTGTAGTAATCTGATATAAGTCTATTGACAATATCAAGACCAGGATCCTTCACTGTAGGTGACGTCGGCATATCAACGTATATATATATCCATGTGGCACCAATAAATAACTTCAGTAACATAAAAGGTTGCGGGATTACATGCTAAAATCTGGTAAAGGCAACAGGGAACTTCTGAACGACTATGCCATGCTTGACGGCATGTCACGGCAGCTTGCGGCTCACCAGAGGAAGATATTTGGCATCGGCAAAAGGCTTGTGGAGAGGGCGAGCCAGAGTGACATATCAGAAGGCCTCATAGATAACCTCGACATGGTAATTGCACACATGAAGAAGGCCCAGAAGGAGATAGAGACTGCAAAAAGGAGATTGAAGAAGATCTGAATGGAGGAAGAGCTGAAGCAAGCAATAGTAATAAGGAGCGACATAGACATGGGCAAGGGGAAGGCAGTGGCGCAGGGCGCGCATGCATCCCTGATGGGCTATCTCGAGACCGCGAAAGAGCACAAGGATATTGCCGATAAGTGGATAAGGGACGGGGAGAGAAAGATAGTACTTAAGATAGACAGCGAGGAGAAGCTGAAGAGGCTTGCGGAGGCATTGAAATACAAGGGCATACCGTGTGCGCTGGTATCCGATGCGGGGCTTACGCAGTTACCCCCTGGCACAGTAACCGCCCTTGGCATAGGCCCGTGGAAGAGATCCGAGATAGACTTCTTCACGTCATCGCTGAAACTTCTATGACGCTGGTAATTCCATGGACATAGGCGTAATAACCCCTTCCAACAGCACCGAGGGCAGCGAGACAAAGGACATCATATCTGCAATCAGGAAGTCCGGGAACACCCCGGTCCCGATAAACATACAGAACATTGTGGTAAAAATCGGAAGGGGTGGGGTAGTCCCGCATTGCCTCTCTGAGTTCACAAAAGAGTCGCGCATAGATCTGGACTGCGCGGTATTCAGGCACATAGGCATAATAAACGACTACGAGCAGTTCGGTCAGAGGATATGGGCAGTAAGATCAATGGAGATGAACGGCATGCGCACTGTCAACAACATACTCAGCTGGGTGAGGGCAAGCGACAAGCTAGGAACGCTTATGGAACTATCAGCGCACGGGATCAGAGTGCCGCAGACAATGTCTGGGGAGAGTTTCTTCTCTGGATACGCGGCGGTAAAGGAATTCGGGAGTGCAGTTGTGAAGCCTCTTAGAAGCGGAAAGGGTCTTGGAGTGTTCAAGGTCGACGACCCTGACGTCGCAATGCACATATTCAGCTATTTCACCAACCTGAGCAAGCCAATATACGTGCAGAAGTACCTTGACAAGGTTGGCGGAGGTGACTACCGCGTGGTAGTGGTGGGCGGAGGCGTGATAGGCGCAGAGTACAGGAAGGGGACAGGATGGAAGAGCAACGTGGCGCAGGGCGCAAAGGCAAGGGCAGTAAAGCCTTCTGCAGAGCTGTCCGAACTTGCGATAAAGGCAGCTGAGGCAATGGGATTGGATTATGCGGGGGTTGACATAGCAGAGACAAAAGGGGGTTACTTCGTATTGGAGACAAATCCCACTGTGGCCTGGGCAGCGTTCAAAAAAACCACCGGAATAAATCCCGCAGAGCACATAGTCAGGCATGCAATAAGGAGGAGCAGGTTGTGATTCTGAAGTCAGTACAACGATACAGCTAGAGAAAGTACCTGAGAGAGACTTAACAAGCTAAAGATTTACAAACACGCAACTTATGACGAGATAATAAACGCATTGATAGACCTTATGCCTGTGGAGGATGGGGAAGGAAAGTAACGAGGTTGGGGGAATGTTCAGGTATTCAAAATTGGCTACCACAACTTATTGAGCAAGTACAAAAAACAGCATCAGCCTACGCAATCAAATCATTTAGTACATATTTTTCTTATGCCCCATTGTCCTAATCAACACTTTCTTCCTAAGTTCATCAATGTCCGCAATCATCTGGTAATTCTCAACTCTCAGTTTGTACTCTGGATGACCCGATAATTGTTTGAAAAATAATGCGGATTATCTGTCGCAGAACCACATTTTTTTAGAATAAGTGAGAGCTTTCCCCCGACCTCGTCGGGGTGACTACCTAATCCTACAATAAATATATGCCTTGCCATCGAAAAATTAGTGACGCGACGTGATGTTCGTCGCGCCGAAGTGTCAACTATGAGTTTAACTTATGAAGAAAATATAAAGGAATTGGACTGAGTGTACAATTTTCAACACGTTGTGTTGGTATCCAAGTACCGATTCAAAGTCTTCAGAAATCCAAGGATGCAGAAAGTCGTTGCAGATGCGTTCAGGGAAGTAGAACTCCAATTCGGAATCAAGATAAAGGAATTCGCATTTGGAGACGACTATGCACACATCCATATAGTGGTAAACGTGCCGGCAAACCTTTCGATGCAGCAGGCGCGAGACAGATTCTGAAGTCACACTCCGCATCGAAGGTCTTCAGGGAGATGCCGAACTTCATAAAGAGATATCTGAGAGGGAGTTTCTGGGGCGGCCAACCGTCAGGAACCAGTGTCGGATCTGTCGGCGAGAACATAATAAATCGGAAATTATGCGGTCTATGTGAACAACGCTTCTTCTGTGATATATGTGCCAGGAACTGTGCATGCTATTTTTGCTGACATTGAACCGCTTTGGTTGTCACCAAATCCACATGCAACCATGCCACTTTGACCATAACCTCCACCTACCCAGCCAGACCACACATATCCTCCAGCAGGCGTTGCATTTATAGTTATAGTCTGATTTATGTTGGCACAATCATATATCTCTGAAAGGTAACTGCTTGTTGATACTGACCTTAACGGACCTGATATTGAGACCGTTCCATTACCAAGACCTACATACGCAGAAACGCAGAAACTCGTTGCATTTACCTGTGGAACGGCTCTAGTCATAGTTGTGGTAATAGTAGAGATTACTGTAGAGGGATTGGAATTTGGTGCTGTGGCAGAGGTATTAATTATATAATATGCATTGATATCGAGTGATCCATTAACCATGAAGGTGCCTGTCGGAGATGTGTAGTTTTTGCCATATATCCTAACACGATTGAAAGTATAAGTTAGGTTGGTAGCTGGGCCTACAGTCAATTTATAAGTCTGAGCAAATTTGTAGTAATGGGAGCTTCCCGATTGCCATTGGAAATTATCCAATTGGTAAAGAGCATAATTGGTGCCATTTATACTTACAATAGTTTCATTCGTAAAGCCAAATGGATTAACCATTCCGTTTATAATTATGGTGCTGGTATGAATTGCTATATGGTAGGTTAACCACAAAACCGTCACCATAGCCACTAAACCAATTACCATTAATAACACTCCTAATATACGAAAGAAAACGAGGCTTTTGGCGCTAGCAGAAATATTTATTCCTATCAGAGACCATCCAAGAGTATACCATCTCAAAAACCATGTTGGCTTTTCAAAGGATATTAACCCCTGAACGAAGAAAACTACGAAAAACAATCCCGCGAGTCCGACGCCAAAATATAATTCAGCAGTGTCCATGTTTCACCAATCCTTTTGTTTAAGTTATTGCGAGCTGATAAGTGTGATGTATGGGTTAAAGATAAGGTCAAGTCTTATTTTGTAGATTCAAGCGCATCTAAACATTCTACCTTTATAGCCAACCGCAAAAGTAATTAAACCTGAAAGCTTCATAATAGGTTTTTACGGTGCCATCCTTATTCTTCCTCACAAATTTTCGTATAAAGGCCATAGTGAGTGATATGTATCATTCATTTATATCACTACGGTTTTCAAATAGAGAAGTGTACTTCAATGCGTCGAGGACTCGCCAGCAGACCAATCGGAATCTTTATTGTAAATCTAACCAACGTTTGACGCCATGTTATAACTATCGCTGGCCCTGCGCAACATTCTTAAATTCTTTCATGCAATAGATTCCTGCTTATCTTCCCGCAATCACTGCATTATGCAGGAGGGATAATATGGTAGAAAGTCTGGAGAATTTCAGCAAGTTCATTGCTGAGAATAAGGGGCAGAGGAAATTCAAGCAAACGGTAGAGCTGGCCATAAACTTCAAGGGCATAGACTTCTCAAAGCAGGACAACAGGATAAACGTGGAGGTCATACTTCCTAACGGAAAGGGAAAGGCGCTGAAGATAGGGGTATTCGCAACGGACAGGACCATTGCTGAAGAAGCAAGGAAGAACGGCATAGAGGTAATAGACGGCAATGACATAGAGAAGATATCGAAGGATGCCACAAGGCTAAACACACTTCTTGACTATGAGCTTATGGCACAGCCAAGTCTTATGCCTGTGGTGGCGAAGAATCTCGGTCAGTTTCTTGGTCCAAGGAACAAGATGCCTAAGCCTCTGATAGGCAGCGCTGGCATGGCAAACCTGGCAAACGAGCTGAACAAAAGGATAAGCATAAAGAACAAGGGCAAGTTCCTTCCCACTGTGCACTGCATAGTGGGGAGTGAGGATATGGATGCAAACAAGATATATGACAATGTAAGAGAGGTGCTGAACGGTGTGACTAAGAAAGTGGGCGGCACGCACGTGAGATCGGCATACGTGAAGCTCACAATGTCAAAGCCGTTCAGGGTAGCGTGATATTCATGATGTTGAAGGCAGAAAAGATAAAATACGTAAAAAAGATTCTGGAAGAGGTCAAGGAATACAAGACCGTAGGGATAATGTCGCTTGACTCGGTGCCAGATACGCTTGTGCAGAGAGTCAGGAACAGACTGAAGCCTGATGTAAAGTTCCTTGTGATGAGGCGCAGCCTTGCCCTGAGGGTATTCGAGGGCGACCCGAGAATAGCAAGACTTGCTGATTACACTGGCAAAAACTTTGCAATACTGCTCTCAAACAAGGATCCATCGGAGTTGAATGCCATAATCGCCTCAAACAAGATGAGACTTGCTGCAAAGCCAAGTCAGATATCTCCTTTGGACATATTCATAGAGTCAGGCGAGACTGCAATAGCCCCCGGGCAGGCAGTAACAGACCTCAAGGCCGCAGGCATAGATGTGCAGATACAGAAAGGCAAGGTAGTCATAGGGAAGTCGAAGGTGCTGGTGAAGAAAGGGGACAAGATAACAACTGCGGTGTCAAAGGGTCTGAAGATGCTCGACATAATGCCATTTGAGGCAGGGACAAAGCTGCTTGCTATCGTGCATGAGAATCTCCTGTTCAATGAGGCTGCGCTCGGGATAAACGTTGAATTTGTCACAAATGAGCTTGCGCTCAATTTTGCGCAGGCAAACACACTTGCAACACAAATAGGGTTCATAACCCGGTACAACGTGGAGGGATTTGTAAGGAAGGCGTACCTGTCTGCTCTCGGCCTCGGGCTTGACGCTGAGATATACGAGCCTGGGATAACGGACAAGCTGATAGCAAAGGCAGTGCGCGAGGCACTGAGCATCAACGGATTGGTAAAGTCAGAAATAAATGAGGAAAAGAAGGAAGAAAAGAAAGAAGAGAAAAAGGAGGAAGCACCTGCACCGGATGCAGGGGCAGCGAAATGATTATTATACTGAACAAATGGTGAAAAAATGGAGTACATATACGCAGCGCTTCTCTTGGATGCAGCTGGAAAGGAGATAAGCGAAAAGAGCCTTGCAGATGTGGTCAAGGCGGCAGGAATGAGCGCAGATGAGGCAATGGCGAAGTCAGTAGCAACCTCGTTGAAGGGCGTTAACATAAAAGACGTGATAAAAAACGCGCAGAACGTCCAAGTAGCCGCAGCACCTGCAACAGCTCCTGCAGCAGGCGAAAAGAAGGAGAAGAAGGAGGCCGCAGAGGAGAAGGTAAGCGAGGAGCAGGCAGCAGGAGGGCTTGCAAGCCTATTCGGCTGAATGGAAGGTCCATGTCAAGCCGAATGCCTAGGGTTAGCCTTGCCGCTTAGGTCATTTCATGGTAGCAAAAAAGAAAGGATGGGGAGAAAGCTGCTGGACGATGCAAAGTCGCTATACGAGCTGTACCCGGATTGGCATGCTGCACGCGGCGTCGCAATTGAGGAAGAGGATAACGTATCCCTATCTGCAATACAATGGCAGCCACGATAGGAACTAAAACTTCTGTTGGAAAACATACGGCCAAGCACGCAATATCGTTTCGTTCAACGTGCAAAAGTAACTCTCCTTGCAGCGAGAGGGATGTCAAACGAAAAGATAGCAAAAAGGTCGGTTTATCACTGTGGGCGTAAAACCCACAGTCTTTAGACCGACATAATTGATTTCTCCTCCTAGCACCTGACGCCGCAACAAGTCAGATAATGTTGCGGCGTGATGTATAAACAGGTGCAAACATGGAAATAGCAATAGACCTCGGAAAGTGGAAG
>JAMCSX010000019.1:0-10367 GCA_023379055.1 Candidatus Martarchaeota archaeon
GCAAGAATGCAGCAACTGTCACTACATAAAGAAAGGGGCAAGGAGGCTGACACTTGAAGACAGAACCTACCTCTGCAATGTCTGCGGCATTACTTTGGACAGGGACATAAACGCATCAATAAACATACTCAATAGAGCTACCCTCGGACAGAGGGAAAGTCACGCTCAGGGAGATATGGCCTCTGCGATTCAACATGAATCGAAAAGCCGCATCGAAGAACTGAGAACCGATAAAACACATTCTTTGCGGGATGCAGTGATTGCATGAACGCAGAGGAAGCCCACGCCGTTTACGGGTAGGGGGATGTCACTGCTGGACTCTTCAGTTAACCGGAGCCTGTTGAGGAGCAGATATTTCCTTATCGCATGCGCGGCTGTGCTTGTAAGCTCAGTATACTGGTCTGCATTCGCGCTGAATGCCTATAATACATACCACGAGTACTCTGATCTTGGCATATTCGCGTTTGATATGTTCTACCACATTCATTTTGCGTCCGTTGTTGCTGGGTTGCAATACCTGATCTTTGCAAACCACATAGCGCCAGACCAGCTCCTTGTGCTTCCCATATTTGACCTGTTCCAGTCATCCCTCACCCTTCTGTTCGTGCAGGCGATCCTGGTCTCATTAACCGGCATTGCAATATTCCTGGTATCAAGGAGCATAATAAGGGATGAGCGGATAGCCCTGCTTTTGTGCCTTGCATTCCTGATAAATCCTGGCACATTCGGGCTTCTTGTATTTGATTATCACGCAGAGATAATGATCCCGCTGTTCCTTATACTTGCGTTTTATTTCTACTTCAACAGGCGCCTGGCTCCATTCATAATCTTCCTGCTCCTGCTCCTTGGAACCATAGAGGTCGCGCCTTTCATTGCAATTGCATTTGCAGTTACAATGGCACTTTATGCCGTAATCAGGGAGAGCGACAGGGCAGTGAGACACGAATGGCTGAGATATTCGGCAATTGCCATAGCAATATCCCTGCTCGCCCTTGCAGCATACTCACTCATAACAAGCTCTCTGCTGAATGCATATGCCTCGGGCCAATATGCCAATATGCCAGCCTCACTCGAAGTGATGAATACCTTTTCGCAGCAGTTCGGCAGCATAGGCAATGGCACCGGGGCGCCAGGCCTATATGACTCATTCTCGTTCAATCCCGCAAGGACGACAGAGTATCTTGTTTTTGCTCTCCTCATAATATTCCTCAGCTTCGGCGTCGCAGGAATCTCTGATCCAATATTCGCAATACTCTTTGCATCCCCCTGGCTGTTTGAGGTATTTGTTGTAGGCAACACAAGCTTCCTGTTTCCATGGTACCAGTACTTTGGCTATGCGCTTGGCGGAACCGCGATAATGGCCATGCTCTCCCTTAGGAATATCAGGGAGGGCGGAATAGACAGAAGGTTCTCGCTCCTTGACAAATGGTCGGCAACCGGGCACAAGATAGTGTTATCCATACCCGCAATGATAATTATCCTAATGCTCATGTGGCCGTATTTCATATACTCCATAAACCTTGCAAACTTCCAACAATCGTTCCTGTTCATCACAAACCATACTGCGGAACAGCAGATCCAGCAGCTTAATTCCGTAATCTCTCAGATCCCGGGCAATGCAAGCGTAATGGTACCATTCTTCGTCATGCCGCATCTTATAAACAGGAGATATCTGGAATTAATCCCGTCAAGCCAAGACGGCCTGACAATGATTGGCACCTACGGCATCATGTCTGCCCAGGAGAAATATAACATAAGCAGGTACGGCGCACCGCAGGTCATGTGGTTCCGTCCAGAGTATATACTTGCAGATTTCAACTCCGAGATAAGCATGAGCGCCATAAACGGATACCAGGTACAGAATTTTGAAAACCTTACAGGGGCAATAAATACACCATATGGCATATTGTTCAACGGAACTTATTCAGTATACAATTACAGCGGCCTAGCAATCCTGATGAAATCTAGGGGCTGACTGACAGCACAGCGCAAAGTACCAATACAAAAGATACCCGGCCAACGCATCATGTCCCTGCAAGCCTGTCAAGCGCCTTCTTTACTGCCTTCTCCCTGTTTGTCTCTGAACCCAGCAGGTCAAGCAGCTCAGCAGGACCTACCCCTCCGGTAGATATGCCTGCTTGCCTTACTTTTTCAAGGAATATGCCAAGCCCGTAGTCTCTCACCGAAATCCTGTCAAATGAGACCTGCTGCATATTCTGTCTCTCCAATATTGCACCATCAGTGATGCCGGACTTCGAAACATCTATAATTGCACGGTCCTTGTATCTTCTTGATAAGTCATTTATCTCTATGTCAGCATTATGCCCCTTTGGTATCTTCCCATCTATAACTATCCTGACTATGGGCATATCGTTTTCGTTCCCTATAGCCCGTTCTATTTCCTTGCGTACAGCGTCAGCCACATTTTCATTATCCAATTGTGATATCCCGATCTTGGATAGTACAAACCTCCTTGATCTTATTCCCACAAACTCATGTCTCCCAGTAATGGTATCAAATATATAGAATCCTTTTGGCTCCTGTTCGCCTTCCTTTAGCTGTGTCAGTACAGTGCTGCCTGGTATGAGAAGCTTCTTGCCATGCACCTTCATCTCCACCTTGTTGTGTATATGCCCATTCACATACAAGTCAAATCCACTCGGCAGCTCGGCTATGTGCATAAATTCCTGATTAAAAGGAAGCAGCTCATACAACGATTCGTGGAACATGAATATGTTAAACGCACCGTTAACCGGCACCGGGTTCTCCTTTGAAACTACCTCCCTGAATCTGTCATCTGCTATTCCCCCGATTCCACGCACCGCAACTTTCTCATCGCCCTTCCGCAAGACTGCAGTTGCATTGCTCACATCGACGACAAGGCCTGCAAGGCCAAGTATGTCCACCGGATCAGCGGCATCCTGTGCCCTTCTCTCGTGAGTGCCTGGTATTGCGATTATCGGGGCTCTACAGTAATTTTTCCCCTTGCCTATGAAATCCGACACATCCGCCCCCCACCTCTCCCCTGAGATATTCCTGAACAGATTTATTGCTTCCGCTATCACATCAGGCCTCGGCATCCTGTTGTCAAATATGTCGCCAGGTATTATCATTGCGTCTGCAAGCCCTGCGGCCCTAGTAAGCGCCTCCTCCGCCTGCCTGTACGCATCCTCCCTGAACCTTTCATATCCCAGATGAAAGTCCGAGAGTATGGCGATCTTCATGGGTTCACGCCCCTTTTGTAAGGGTTTTCTCTATTATGTCCCTTATCCTCTCCGGAGAGTATGCAAGTTTTATCAGTTTTGTATGGCCCCGTATGCCCTTCCCTGATTCATAAGACAGTATTATGCCCTGCATGTTCAGGTCAGCTATGTATTTCCTGTACCATCTGGAGCTCTTCGGCTCCTTCTCCAGCGACCTGGAGATCGACACGTACTTGTCATATATGTCACCGCTGAACAGATACATCTCCCCCTCTGTGCTCAGCCTCTTGTATTTGCTGCCGCTTATGGAAAGCAGGGATATTGCATAGACTATTAGTCTCTGGTGCTCAGGAAGTGTATTTATCACCTCGTATGCAATCTCGTCCTCCGCACTCTTTGCCGCCTCCTGCACTTCGACTCCTGTTACAACCTCAAGCCCTCTTTCTTCTGCTACCTCCCCTGCCTTTGTAAGTATCTTCAGCGCAAGCCTTGCGTCTCCGCTGTCCTTGGCTGCAATTGCAGCAGAAAGGTTAATGGCAGACTGATCAACCACTCCCTTCCTGAATCCTTCCTCTATCCGCTCCTTAAGTATGAGTGAGAGTTCGTTTGAGTCGTACGGTGAAAATGCAAGTTCGTTCTCATACAGTGTGGACAGGCTTCTCGGATCAAGATCGTCCTTGAACGAGACCTTGTTGGATATGCCCACTATTGTTATGCCCCCAGCCTTGATATCACTGTTCGCCCTTGTAAGCGTGTATATCAGGTCATCCAAGTCCTTTACTACGTCTATCTCATCAAGCACTATGACCAATACCTTGCCGTCTTCCTCTATCCAGTTTATTACCTTCTCATATATGTCACTCATGCCATACCCTCTTTTTGCGTAGAGGGGCATGTTATCTCCCACTATCTTGTGCAGCACCCTGTATCGCGAATTGTATATTCTGCAGTTTATGTATGTTATCCTGGCTTTTGATATGGGCAGATTCCTTACCCTATCTATCACGTTTTTCATGCACGAGGTCTTCCCTGTTCCGGTTTTCCCATATATGAAGAGGTTCCTGCCGCGCTCGCCCCTCAGCGAAGGCGTGATATACTTCGCTATCTCCTGTATCTGCCTGTCCCTGAAAAGAAGGTTGTGCGGTATGTAGTGCGGCGAAAGGATCTCCTTGTTCGCAAATATTTTCGATTCCTTGAATATGTCGTCAAAAGGTTCAGCCACATAATCGCCCGCCTTATGTAATCTTCTTGATTATTCTTATAAATTCTTCCTTTATCCCTGCATCTTCATTGACCGGAATTCTTCCCATGTCGCTGAGTTCTGAAAATTTCCTATCATATCTTATAGAGCCAAGTACCTCGCATTCCATTGCCTTGGCCACTTCCTTCGCGCCTTTAGGGTCCCCTTCAGACATTGTCTCAACCACGCCAAGAACTGCTGCACCAAGCCTCTTTGCCATCATGCCAGAGCGTATGGTGTTCATTGCAGCAATATGCTGCGGGGTGGTCACAAGGACGAATCCGTCGAGGTCAAGCAGCTGTATAAGCGACAGCGGAGCATCTGAGGTCCCAGGAGAGAGATCAATTATCAGATAGTCAAGCTCGCCCCAATTGGAATTATCAAAGAATTCGCGTATCATCTTGCCTATCATCGGGCCTCTCCATATTATCGGTTTCCTGTCATCGTCTACGAACATGGCCGTTGAGAGAACCTTTACTCCGTCCTTTTCAAAGGGCGCGAGTGGATATTCGTCTGAAAATTTCCTGCCTATTCCTAGGAACATAGTTATGTTCGGGCAGTCTATGTCGGCGTCTAGCAGACCTACCCTAAATCCCATCGATCTCAGGGCGAATGCCATGTTTACCGCAACAGTACTCTTCCCGACACCGCCCTTTGCGCTGTACACCCCTATCCTGTGCCTTACTGCTGCCATTTTCCCCTTTATCCTCTTCTTCTGCTCAAGCACCTGCAATATGGACGGATGTGCGTATGACGGTGGCTGCTGTTGCTGCATATTCTGATCTACCATAAAAACACCTGTGCGTTAGGAGTATGAACTATTGTTAGCAGAAAAACAATATAACTCTATCTACTCAAATCTTAATCAATCGGGGCAATAGCATGGTTGTTACGAAGCATACTACACACAGGTCAACAATTGCAGAGCAAAGGAAGGCTCTGCAGGCCAAGATATTTAAAAATATCGACAAGGTCTGCGATACTGTAGACTCAATAAGCCCCCTTGCATGCTATCTCAACGTGACGGCCGACGATAAATGCACTGCCCAAACAATAGCTGACATGTTCAGTGCATTCACATACCAGATAGGCAAGCTCGGCCTGGCCATAGAATACGATACAAAGAATGAACTTGGGCCCGAGGCCATGTCTTTCAGGGCGGCTATGCGCACAGGCACAATATTCTATTTCCAGGACCTGGAATCATTAAAGGATGTCATATCCCACGACGGCGCGGATCTCATAAAGAAGACGAGGGCAGTGTCCGACGAAATATTGCAGCTTATCGAAGACGTATATGACTATGCAACCAAGTATGCAACTACGTCTGCCATATCGAGATCAGTAATGGAAGATATCTACAAGGAACTCAAATCGCTTGCGGTATCAATATTAGAGTGCGAAGGCATGATAAGATTAGCGCTTGGCGACACTGACGACGGCACATTCATGTGAAGCATATTACCCATTCCCCCTGTGGCTCGTGAATCATTAGATTCATGAGGAAGCACCTGGTTTTAGCCCGAGTAGGATGTCACACTACAAAACCGGCAAGATGCAAAAGTATTTAATTATAGCCAGGTAATATACGCGTATTATATAATCTGATTATAAGGTATCTTCATGTATCCAAATGTACAGGCATATGATAGGGGGGTTATGTTTAACCCAGACGGCAGGCTGTTTCAGGTAGAGTATGCTAAGGAGGCAGTAAGGAAGGGCGCAACATCAATAGGGCTGACAACTGCCGACAGCGTTGTTTTTGTAGCGCACAAGAACATAGTAGAGCCTCTTGCAGTTGCATCAACCATACAGAAGGTATTCAGGATAGACGCACACATAGGTGCGACATACAGCGGAATGGTAGCTGATGGACTGCATGTCATAGATCAGGCAAGGGCCTCGACCCAGAACCACAAGCTAATATACGAAGATACAAAGTCTGTCGAATCTCTTGCAAAACACGTGTCTTCATACATGATGCAGGCAACGCAGTTCGGCGGAATGAGGCCCTATGCAGTGTCTCTGCTAATGGGTGGCATAGACCAGTCACCGCGCCTATACGAGATAGAGCCTGGTGCATCGTTCCTAGGGTACAAAGCCGATGCTATAGGAAGCGGAAAAAAGGTTGCAACAGAGATGCTACAAAAGGAATACAAAGAAGGACTTGACCTTGAAGGCGCAATAGGCCTTGGGCTGAAGATAATCAAAAAGGTAAGCGATATTGCCATAACCGAGGATAATGTTGATATAGGATATGTGCAAGATGGCAAAGATTTCCTAATCCTCCCGCGTGAAATGATAAAGGAATACATCTAACATTAATGTGAACTGCATGCCAAAGACAGTCATTGCAAGGTACTCGGCAGGGGGAGAGCATTTCGAGATATTCGTAGATGCAGATCTAGCATACAACTTCATAACAGGCAAGAATCCAAATCCAATGCTTCCGCTTCAAGCAGAGGAAGTATTCGTAGACGCAAATAAGGGAGAGCGAGCCGGTCAGGAAAAGCTGAGGAAGGCATTCGGCACTACAGACATAGTAAAGATAGCAGAAACTATAATGAAGCATGGGGACGTGCCAATAACCACGGAGCAGCGTCGCAAACTGCTCGAGGAAAAGAGAAAGCAGGTAGTAGAGATAATAGCCACTAATTCAGTAGATCCGAAGTCCGGTGCGCCGCATCCGATGCAGAGGATAGAGAACGCAATGGAGACTGCAAAGGTGCAGATTGAGCCGTTCAAGTCCGCAAAGGAGCAGGTGGACTCAGTAGTAAAGAAGATAAATATGATACTTCCAATTAAGTTTGCAACAGCAAGGCTGGAAGTCATAATACCTGCCGAATACGCAAACAGGTGCTATGGGCTGCTCAAGCAGTACGGACTCAAGTCAGAAGAGTGGCAATCAAACGGCTCGCTCAAGGCAATGCTTGAGTTTCCCGCAGGTCTCCAGGGAGAGTTCTTTGACAAGCTCAACGGATTCACCAAAGGTGGCGCAATAACAAGAAGTGTATGAATATGCAAAGAATAGTAGTTCCAGGAGAGAAAATAAACGACACCCCAATAAGAATAGACAACACATTAACTGACAAGGGCGGCACCTTCGCCTGCATACTTGGAATCTACGATGAGGAGAAGAAGGTACTGGTTCCTCTAGAGGGCCTATGGCTCCCGAGGCAGGGTGATACGGTAATAGGGGTTGTAGAAGAGGACAGGGCAAACATGTATATAATAAACCTTAATGCGCCATACAAAGGAATAGCATTGTCAAAGTTCATGGAAACCGAACTTTCAGTAGGAGACATGGTAGTTGCAACAGTAAAGGAGCTAGAAAAGGGAGGCACAGTAATGCTTCTAAGGCCGCAGGGGCTTCGCGGAGGGAAGCTGATGTCGGTCAAGCCTTCCAAGGTTCCGCGCATAATAGGCAAGTCAAACACAATGATAAGGCAGATTATAGACAACACCGGAACTTCTATAACAATAGGATTAAACGGAGTAATATGGCTGAAAGGCGGAAACATAGACTTGGCAGCTGACGCGATACTTAGAATAGAAGAGGAAGCGCATACTAGCGGCCTTACAGAAAGAATCGGAAGGATGCTTTCAGACAAGAAGGTAAAATAATGGGAGGCGGAGAAAAACCAGAGCTTATAATAAACGGGAAGCGGCTTGACGGAAGGACGCCTGTGGAGCCGAGGCCACTGAAAATTGAGGCAGGCGTTGTCAAGAACGCAGTAGGATCAGCATACATAGAGTGGGGCAACAACAAGATAATTGCAGGAGTCTACGGGCCAAAGGAGGCACTTCCAAAACACGTGCAGGATCCGGAAAGGGCAATAATAAAATGCAGGTACCAGATGTCGCCTTTCTCCTCCCTTGAGGATCACGGCAGGACAGGACCGAACCGCAGGTCGATAGAAATATCTAAGGTAACAAAAGAGGTATTTGAGAATGTTGTAATGCTTGAGAAATTCCCGGGATCCGAGATAGATCTTTTCATAGATGTATTGCAGGCAGACGGCGGAACAAGGGCCGCAGGCATTACTGCAGCTGCTGTGGCCATGGCTGCTTCTGGCATACCAATGACAGATATGCCTTTCGCAGTGTCTGTCGGAAAGATAGGCGAGACACTTGTCCTTGACATGAACAAGATAGAAGACAATTATTCTGATGCAGACATGCCGATAGCAATTAGCCCTAGAACAGGAAACCTGCTGCTTCTCCAGATGGACGGGAATCTTACAAAGGAGCAGATACGCCATGGGGTGGAGATGGTAAAGGAAGCTGGCGTAGAGATATCCCGGGTGCAGAAGGAGGCACTCAAGTCATCATACGAAAAGATTTCCGAGAAGTACAAGAAGTGACAATTATGCAAATACCAACCGTGACAGAGGATTATATAAGGGACCTTCTTGCATCAGGGCGAAGGGAGGACGGCCGAGGATCATCTGACTACAGGAATATACATGTAAACACCGGCTTCATACCAAATGCCGAGGGATCTGCAGAGGTTACGATAGGGAACACCCGCGTTCTTGTCGGTGTCAAGATCGGAACAGGGGATCCAATGCCAGATAAGCCTGATGAAGGCAACCTCGTAACATCGGCGGAGCTCCTGCCGCTCGCATCAGAGAGATTCGAGATGGGCCCTCCTTCTCCAGAAGGCATAGAGCTGGCAAGGGTCGTAGACCGCGGCATAAGGGCATCTGCGATTCTTGACATGAAGTCTCTTTTCATAGAAGAGGGCAAGGTATGGAATACATTCATCGACATATATGTGCTCAACTATGACGGAAACCTATTCGATGCCAGCACTCTTGCAGCAACCGCCTCGCTTTCATCGGCAAGGATGCCAAAGTACGAGGACGGCAAGATCATACGCGAGGGAAATCTCGGGAAGCTTGGTGTGAATAATGTTGTCACGTCATGCACGTTTGCAAAGATAGCAGGCAACATAATACTTGACCCCGAAGGGAATGAGGAGGCAGTTATGGAAGGAAGGCTGACAATAGCCAACGACGAGAATGTTGTAAGGGCAATGCAGAAGGGGCTTTCCGGTTCATTCTCGCCAAAGGAGCTTGACATTCTTGTAGATACCACATTCGAGAAGTCGAAGGCACTGAGGGGCATAATATCAAAATCTAAGGGTGATTGAATATGGCAAACTTCAACGTAAGGTACGGGGTAAGCATAAGGAAGAGATACATGGCAGTGCAGGCTGACAAGCGGAAGAGGTACAAGTGCGACCTCTGTGGAAACGTATCAGTGAAGAGGAAGATGAACGGCATATGGCACTGCAGGCACTGCAACGCCACATTTGCAGGAGGCGCTTACACATTCAAGACCACTGCAGGCGAGACGGTAAGCAGGCTCCTTGGAAGGCAATAGCATGGCAAAGATAACGTATGCTCCGACGCAGGAGCTTATAGTGCATGAGATAGTGAGAGTTAGCAAGGACGACCTGCTAAGAGAGAGAGTTACGCCTTCAGGCACAATGCCACTGTACTGGTGCGATGGCATATTATTCAGCTTCTCATCCCTTCCAATGTCAGACGAAGTCACCAGCGACTACATGAAGGGAAAGATTCACTGGCTAGAGGTTCATTTCACACAGATGGAAAAATACACCCCGATACTTGTCCTAAATGAGGAGGAGTACAAGGCAGCAATGAATATAAGGGTTCTTGATACATCAATATCCAACATACACAGCGAGTTCATAAGATGGCTCAAAGCAAATGTTAAATAGTGGATTAACACCGTGAGCGGGAAATCCCACACCATTCATGGGTGGGATGAGAGCGAACCGCAGAAATAGTAGCCCAGAATCATCAGATGAATCTTCATCTGGGAAAATTCCTTTTTTCCATTCGGGAGAAAATGGCATCACACCATGTTTCACTTGGTATGTTCTCAGTTCAGCA
>JAMCSX010000019.1:10440-19667 GCA_023379055.1 Candidatus Martarchaeota archaeon
AAAATCTTCCTGAGCGTGGATTTCGGCGTGTCCCACCGTATGATAGGGTTTTGTTACAAACATATATATGCTTTTTTGTTCCATAATCTATATCCATGTTTCACTTGGGAAGCCCACGCCGCGTTTACGGGTAGGAGGATGTCACATGTCATATATATGCATTCATTGCGGAAGGGAGGCAAAATCCCTTGAGAAGTTCATACGCTGCCAGTACTGCGGATACCGCGTCCTGTCAAAGAAGCGGTCATCGCTCTCAAAGGAGATTTCAACTGATTGAGGCAACTCAATGCTCAGGCATCCTAAGCGCACTGCCTTTATTATAAGGGAGATGCGGCCTGGGGATTTCGGGGACATAGTAGACAATTACTACTCCTATTACAGTGAGGCAAGGTTCAATCACTCTCTTGGCCTTTCGCTTCTGAAGAAGAAGCCGTCTATCCGTGACGAAAGGAAATGGTTCAATGATATGCTCAAAGAGCTAAGGGCGGGCAACGGGGTCGCATCGGTTGCTGAGGCTGAAGGAAGGGTCGTGGGCCATTGCGGCATAAGCGGAAACCAGACAGTGTCAAAAGCGCACATAGGCGTGCTTGGGATAGCAATAAGGGAGGGCTACAGAGGAATGGGCATAGGAAATGCACTTGTGCAGGATGCGCTTAGGAAAGGCAGGGGCAGGTGGGATATGGTGGTTCTTGAGGTGTTTGGGAACAATATCGCAGCATTGCAGCTTTACAGGAGAAGTGGATTCAGGGTTTACGGTACGCTTCCGAAGGGAATCAAGAGCGGCAGGAGATACGTGGACGGCATACTTATGTACAAAAGGATCGGCGGCTCCTGAACCTGCATGCAACTCCACGTAATAAGCCCCGCGTCCTACCAATTTCTGACTGTATTGTCAATGGTTTGATTCACACACATTATCATTTGATAACATCTGTGATCCAGAATATGGATTTATAAGGTTTTCCTGCCAGATATATATTGATTCCAATGAAAAGCGCAGATTTCTTAGAAAGGCTTGACGAACTTGAGATTCCTGTGTTTTCGCTTGAAACCGCAAGCTCAATAATTCAAAAGTCCAAGGCCTATACGCGTTTATACATAAACAGGCTATGCAGAGAAGGCCTGGTAAAGGCTGTCGAGCGCGGAAAATATTGCCTGCCAAACACGGATGATTATACAATCGCATCCAGAATAATTCCACATTCTTATATATCTGGATACGCAGCTCTTGAACATTACAAACTTACCACTCAAATTCCCGCCACGATACAGGTAATAGCCCCGAAATATCACCGTCCGATAAAACTGGCTATCTACAAAGTCAAATTTTCAAAAGTTAAAAAAGATTTTGTCTACGGATATATTGCTGCTACCAACGGCCCGGTATTTGCAGAACCCGAGAAGATATTTATAGACGATCTATATCTTCACGGCAGGCAGTATTATAGCGAAGAATTCACCTTTGCAATTGAGAGGAACAGAATAAATATAGAGAAACTTAAAAGGTACGCAATACTATCAAAAAACAAGTCGCTGATCAAGTCTATCACAAAAGACCTCAAATCATACGAAACGGATATCGATATAACCAAATCAGAAATAAAGCTACAAAAACGTGCTAACGTTTACAAGAAAAATTAGGGTGATTTTTTGGACTCAGTCATGAAAAGCTGGTTTAATGAAAAGCAGAGGTTTCACGCAGCTATACTCAGAGATCTCATTATCGAGATATTTAGGACCAGGCCAGCCAACCTGTTATTCAAAGGCGGAACTGCAATCTCATTCTTCTACGGAAGCGACAGATTCTCCCAGGACCTCGATTTTTCTTCAGAGGGCATAGACGATTATGCAACTATAGACGATGCAATCGCCTCCTTTGACAATAACTATAACTACAAAATAACAAATAACTGGGAAGACGAGATATACACAAAGTCGCGCTTCAGAAGATATCAGTTGACGTTCAGATATGGCGTATATGAAGATGTGACTGTAACAATAGACTATAGCACAGTTAAATGCGCCTTGGGCGCAGAAAAAAGGGATTTGGCGAATAGCTATTATGCCTCCAAAATAAATCTCATGAAGGCCGAAGAGATTCTCGCAGAAAAGGTACGCACCATCTACGCAAGAAAAAAGGGCAGAGACATATATGACCTTCATTTTCTTTCTGTGATAAAGAGAACCCGTATAAGCAGAAGCCTGATAAGTGCAAAATTAGAAGAATATCCAGAGCTTAAGGGAAAGAGATATTCTTTCAGGTCGTTTAGCCAGAGCATAAGGAACATAAAGCCGTATTGGAATGACCTTGATGGCATTGTAAATAACTTCAGTTCAATCAACTTCGATGCATTTAGCAGTGATATTCTGGATATTTTTAGAAATATCTGATTCTACGGACTTTTAACACCGTGAGCGGGAAATCCCACACCATTCATGGGTGGGATGAGAGCGAACCGCAGAAATAGTAGCCCAGAATCATCAGATGAATCTTCGTCTGGGAAAATTCCTTTTTTCCATTCGGGAGAAAATGGCATCACATCATGTTTCACTTGGTATGTTCTCAGTTCAGCGAAAATTGCCTCATGGACTTGAGGTCTTACAAAATCTTTCTGAGCGTGGATTTCGGCGTGTCCCACCGTATGATAGGGTTTTGTTACAAACATATATGTGCCTTTTTGTTCCATAATCTATATCCATGTTTCACTTGGGAAGCCCACGCCGTTTACGGGTGGGAGGATGTCACAGACGCAGTCCTGTTGTTCTAGAGGGAATCAAGAGTGGCAGGAGATACGTGGACGGCATACTTATGTACAAAAGGATCGGCGGCTCCTGAACTGTCGCTCAGATTATTCTTCGCCCTCGCTTACTACTATGCTCTCGCTTATCTTCCTGACCCTCTTGAATGAAACGCTGTTCTTCAGGAAATGCGCCTTAGTGTCAGGATTCCTGATGAAGTTCTGTACGTCGTCAAGTAGAAGATGCGATACCCTGCTCTCATCCATGTTGAGCATCACCCCTTTTACATTTCCGAGGATCTTCCCGCCTAGCGTAAGTATTCTCTTTCCATAAAGTTCTGATATGTCCACTCCCATAGCATTACCGTAGTTTTATCCTGTATATCCTTTTGGAAGCAAAAATTCTTATTACATACTCCTGAAGTGTTGTGATAGATTTTTCAGCATCAGTCCCTATTTCATCAAGCTCTTCCTTCTCAAAAAGCCCGATGTTGTCCTTTTTGAGCCTCTCAAGGTACATGTCAGTCAGGGAATAATACCTATTTCCGCAGCTGTTGCACATGAATATTGGCACTACTGGCACTTTGTCTATCTCTGCGGGATTCTTCATATCAAGCTCTCTCAGGAGCCCAAGGCTGCTGCACTTAGCGCATTTAGCCTCTATCCTAATACCCTGATATCTTCCTGCCTTCTCAAAACTAAGACTCTCAATCCCAGAATACAATGAAAGCTCCTTTACTGCGTCATTTCCCCGTACTACTAACTGATTGCTCACTTCCAGATCTGCATTGAATTCGGTTATAAGTACTCCGTGTTTTATGCGCTCTGAAAGGAATGTAGTGGCGTTTCCTGCTGCATCATTGCAGCTGGCAATAACCCTGCCGTCATCATACACCCTGATTATCTGTCGCAAACAGTCAGCACCCCTTCCTTATCACATAATCGCGTATGTCCTTCTCAGTCACTCTGTCCCTGTTGTTGCTCTTTGCGCATTTTACTGCATGGCCGGATATTATCTTGGCCTCATCTTCCAGTATCCTCGCCAGCTCGTCAGCACCGCCATCTGTTATATTTACCTTGAAGTGTTTCTTTACGAGCTTCCTTATAGCCGCCCTAGATATGCTTGCCATACAAATCAGTACTCAAGATCGTCATCACAAATCAGACATGCTTAAATCATCACTCATACCCTATTTGCGGCTAAGGTATAAAAATGGGTTTGTAAAGGGGCGTGTTTTTACATCCGTTGTTTTGTATTCACATATCGGGCTTAAGTTGTTTAGTTCGGGAAGCCCACGCCGTTTACGGGTGGGAGGATGTTACTCTTACTGGCAAAAGCCTGCAGGGGTCTTCAGCAGCAGTGCATGACCTATTCAATCTTCCTGAATAGAATATTCGGCGCAGCTATCTCAAAGTGCTTCTTGAGGGACTTTGCTCCCGATAACCGGGTGGGCTCTTCGCCTATGTATTTGAGGATGCGATTCGAAGTTTCCGGCATGTATGGATAAATGAGTATGCCAAGTATCCTGCACAGGTTTGCGCATACGAACAGCACCTCCTTTGCTGCCGCCGCATCCTCCTTTGCCAGTTTCCAGGGCTCATTGTCCTGGAAGTACCTGTTCCCGAGGCTCGAGATCTCCATAATCCTGAGTATGGCCGCGTTCAGCTGCCCCTGCCTCATCAGCCTTTCAACTTCGTCCACGATCTTATACACCTCGTCAAGCAGCAGCTTGCCCTCGCCAAGATCCTGCTCGTCCACACTGCCGCCCATCACGCTTGATATGAATGTTAGGGTCCTGTTCACGAAGTTTCCAAGATTGCCAACCAGCTCGCTGTTTGTTGCCTCCTTGACCGCCTTCTCCGAGAAGTCCCCGTCCTGGAATGTCGATATGCTGCGCGTGAGATAGTACCTGACCGGATCCATCCCATACTTTTCAAGCATCTGGACCGGATCGACCACGTTGCCTATGGACTTGCTCATCTTCTGCCCGTTGACTGTGACGTATCCGTGTATGAATATCGACTTTGGAAGTGGAATTCCTGCAGACATAAGCATGGCCGGCCAGTAGATTGCATGGAAACGGACCACTCCCTTGCCTATGACGTGCATGTCTGCGGGCCACAGACTATTGAATTTTTTCATGTCTGAAGGCAGCCCGGCTCCGGAAAGGTATGCCCCGAGGGCGTCGAACCATACGTATATGGTCTGAGAGCTGTCTCCAGGCACTGGTATGCCCCACCCCCTTGACCTCTTTATCGACCTTGATATGCTGAAATCCTCCAATCCCTCTTTTATGAAGTTGGTTATCTCGCTCTTCCTTGAATCTGGAATTATGGTGATCTCCTTATCCAGCGCCTCAAGTAGCCTGCCCCCGTACTTTGATAGCCTGAAAAAATAGTTCTCTTCCTCTACTATCTCTGGTTTTGTGCGGTGCTCAGGGCATAAGCCCCCGACCAGCTCGCTCTCCTTGTAGAAAAGCTCGCATCCCACGCAGTAGAGTCCACTGTACTTCTTCATGTATATGTCCCCGCTTTTGCTGCATGCTCTCCAGAGCGTCTCAGCCACCTTCCTGTGGTCAGGATCCGACGCAGTCTCTATGAACGCGTCGTAGGAGAGCCCTATCCTGTCAGCAAGCTCCCTGAACAGGGCTGAGTTAGCTGCGCAGAAGTCTTTCGTCTTCATTCCAGCCTTTTCAGCCGCAATGACGTTCTTCAGGCTGTTCTCGTCAGTGCCTGTGGTCAGATATACCCTTTCACCAGATATTCTCCTGTGCCTGGCAATCACGTCTGCCTGCACGCATTCTAGCGCGAAGCCAATGTGTGGTCTTGCATTTACGTACGGTATTGCTGTCGTTATATAAAAATCTTCCAATGCTGCACCTGCGGAAGTTCACTTCCACTATTCTATTATTTGGGTATAATTCTTATAGTTGAGTATTGAGAAGGTTAGGGGGCTTTCAAGCAGGTTTTGCTCATGGATGATTTTGACGCTGTCGCATCTTCAGAGATAGAGGACAGAATCACCGAGTTCTTTAACTCCTACTACATAAACCAGATAAACGAGATGTTCATAAGCTATCCAAAAAAGAGGAGCGTACTGGTAGACATAAAGGACCTGGAGAGATATGACATCGACATAGCCACTGAATTATACTCAAATCCCGATGCAGTAATCCCTCTTGCAAACAACGCACTGTCAAAGATGAATCCAAATACCGAAGCAAAGGAGCCTGCCTACGCAAGGTTCTTTGGTTCTGATGCCGGAATGCCGCTAATACAGGATGTTGGATCGGAGCATATAGGAAAGCTACTCTCACTAGATTCACTTGTAGTAAAAAGGTCAGAGATAATACCGCGGGTGCATCTCGCAAAGTACAAGTGCTTGTTCTGCGGCACAGCGATGGAACTAAAGATCGACCGCGAGGAGGTCACAGACATATGCCCGCAGTGCAAGAGAAGGTCACTCAGGCAGATAAACAGCGAGTCAAAGTTTGTGAATATGCAGCGTCTTGCCGTTCAGGATCCTCTCGAGAGGCTGAAGGGAAGCACGCCAACATGGCACCTTGAGGTCATACTGAACGATGACCTTGTTAACACAATAATACCTGGAGACCGGGTGGACATAACTGGCATATTGAGGATAAGGCCGAGGAGAACCCAGAAGGGAAAGGAGGATAAGGTCATGTTTACTCCGTACTTTGACACTGTTGCACTGAAGCCAAAGCAGAAAGAGTTCGCAGAGCTTGAGATAAGCACCGAGGAGGAGCGCATAATAAAAGAAATGTCAAGGGATCCTGCAATATTCGATAAAATATCAAAATCCATAGCCACATCAATCTATGGGCATGATGAGATAAAGAAGGCATTGACGGCACTGCAGCTTTTCGGAGGCACCCCTGACAAGAAGCTGATAGACGGCGGGGCAATAAGGAGTGACATACATATAATGCTCATAGGCGATCCGGGAAGCGCAAAGACGAGACTTCTGCAGGCGGTGGTTGCCATAGTCCCAAAGGGAATATATGTCAGCGGAAAATCGACTACATCTGCAGGCCTTACCGCATCTGCAGAACGCGACGAATTTTCTGAAGGCGGATGGACGTTAAAGGCAGGTGCAATGGTGTTGGGCAACGGCGGCGAAATAGGAATAGACGAATTTGACAAGGTAAGCGATGATGACAAATCATCTCTTTTAGAGGCCCTTGAGTCGCAGACAATAAGCGTAGCCAAGGCCGGCATAGTAGCAAAATTCTCTGCAAAGACATCCGTGCTTGCAGCTGCTAACCCTAAATACGGCAGATTCGAAAAGGACGCATATCCTGCAGATCAGTTTAACATATCGCCCGCACTTCTATCAAGGTTTGACCTGATATTTCCAATAACCGACAATCTCGACGAGGAGCAGGATATCAGGATAGCCAGACACATACTCACACAGCATGAGGCTGCCGGAGCACAGGTCTCTGGTGCATCTGACTATGAACAGGTCGCCGCTCCCCCAATAGGGCCAGAGATCCTCAGAAAGTATGTCGCATATGCGCGCAGGAACGTGAAGCCAAGGCTCACGCAGGAGTCAAGCAAAAAGATAGAGGAGTATTACATAGGGCTTAGGAAGCTTGGAATAAAGCAGGGTGCTACTCCGATAACCCCAAGGCAGATAGAGGGGCTTGTCAGGATGGCGGAGGCAAGCTCAAAATCAAGGCTTGTAGAAAACATAGAATTAAAGGATGCAGAGCTTGCAATATTTCTGTTCGATTATATGTTCAAGACCCTTGCAGTTGACAGCGCAGGCAGGTATGACATAGACAGGCTCATGACAGGCTTCCCAAAGGAGAAGGTAGGAAAGATAAATGCAATAATATCGCTTATAAAGAAGCTTGACAAGGGAAGCGGAGTCTCACTTATAACGGTGCTCGACGAGGCCGAATCTAACGGCATGTCACGTGATGAGGCCGGCAAATACATAAATGAGCTTGAGAGAAGCGGGGACATATTCGTGCCAAAGCCCGGCATACTCAGGATAGTTCCTAGGGACGAGGAGTAGGCCATGGTGTTAGTCTGGACAGAAAAATAGAAACAAGGCAGCTTGTAAACATAATCTCACTGTTCCTCATAGTGCAGTTCGGCGGCCTTCTCGTGGCAATATTCTCCGTAAGCCAGCTTCAGGTATATGTATCTGCAAGCGCAGTGCAGGCATTAACACCACTGGAATCTGCGCTTATATATACACTGTACATACTCGCCTCTGCCGCTGTCATATTGATAATATTTAGATTCTACAAAGGCAAAATCGCCTTCGTGCTCCTGGAGGCCTTCGTCGTATTCATCTCAACGACATTCCTAATATGGATTGTATTCAGCACTGCACTGCCTGCAGCAGGATTCTACCACACCGCAGTTGCAGCAGCAGTAATTACTATAATACTCATAATAGCAAAGAACAAGAAGCCCTGGCTCAGGAACCTCCTTGCAGTCACGTCAAGCATGGGTGTTGGCATACTCATAGGCTTCAATGGTTTTGCACTCGCATACGCCCTGATGCTCTTCATAGCCATATACGACTACATAGCAGTTTTCGTCACAAAGCACATGATAACCCTGGCAAAGGAGATCTCGTCGAGGAACCTTGCATTCCTCATAGGCTCAAACGATGTCGAGGCAATACCACAGAAGTATCTATCAAGCAAAGACATACGCCAGTTTAGGAAGGAGACAAAGGTGCAGAATGTAAAGGACCCTGTGATAAAGAGGCTTATACGCGAAGGCATAATACCCACAGTGTCGCAGGTCCAGCTGGGCAGCGGCGACCTAGCAATACCACTCATGGTCGCAGTCAGCGCATTTGTAAGCTTCCTGAGCTACTCCGCAGCAGTAAGCGTGGTGATAGGCTCTGCGTTCGGAATGGTGTTTACCATGTACCTCCTGAAGAGGTACAGGGTCGCCCTTCCTGCAATTCCTCCGCTGTTCGCATTCATAAGCCTGGCCCTCGGAATATTCTTCGTAATTACCGACTTTTTCGATTTTACCCTGTGGATCGGTTTCCTTGCAATAGCACTAATCACGATTCTGATACTAATGCGGAAGCTAAAGATGCAATGAAATCAGCACAGATTAACGAGGTGCTTCTAAAGGTCTTGTGCCATAATATCTGTGTTCTGATAAGTGCGATGTTTGAGCTGGGAATTGAACCTAATTTCATAAACGATGCCATCTATTAGGCTCAATTTCATCAAAGGTTAAGGTATAATCAGGCTTTTCCACCTTTGCATAATACCTGTTCTTTTTCAAAAAAGCAACGAAATGTTTTGCATCTGTAGCTGTTCTGCCAAATTTCTTGACATATTCTTGACATAACTCTAACAACTCATCTTTCTTTAAATCAGTCTCTATAAATTCGTAGTAATCCCTTAGCCAGATTATTTCTACTCTATATTTTCTTTTCGTGTTAAAACCGTAAATAAAACTACAAAAACATTAATAAAACTACAG
>JAMCSX010000020.1 GCA_023379055.1 Candidatus Martarchaeota archaeon
GAAGTGAAGGACACAAATCCCGTAGGGATAGATGTGGGACTGAACTCGTTCGTTGCAATGTCGGACGGGACAAAGATAGAGAAGCCGAAGTTCGTGAAGAAGTCCGAAAAACATATCGCAAGATGGCAGAGGATAGTCGCAAGGAGGAAGAAAGGCTCAAATAGGAGGGAAATGGAAAAAGAGATGCTGTCAAAGAAATGGGAACACACAACGAACCAGTCCGACGATTTTGCACATAAGCTATCGGACAAACTGGTAAATTCAGGATACACATCATTTGCTGTGGAAGACTTGCATATCCAAAACATGGTAAAAAACCATCGTCTTGCGCAATCAATCCATAACGCTTCATGGAACAGGTTCATAAACATGCTTTCGTACAAGGCTGAAAGTGCCGGTATGAAGGTAATAAAGGTGGATCCAAGGGACACAACGCAAGAATGCAGCAACTGTCACTACATAAAGAAAGGGGCAAGGAGGCTGACACTTGAAGACAGAACCTACCTCTGCAATGTCTGCGGCATTACTTTGGACAGGGACATAAACGCATCAATAAACATACTCAAAAGAGCTACCCTCGGACAGAGGGGAAGTCACGCTCAGGGAGATATGGCCTCTGCGATTCAACAGGAATCGAAAAGCCGCATCGAAGAACTGAGAACCGATAAAGCACATCCTCTGCAAAACGCAGAGGAAGCCCACGCCGTTTACGGGTGGGAGGATGTCACATGCAATAAGAGAGTCCTTGGGATGAATGCATGAAAGACTATGCCGCAGAAACCACAAAGCCAAACGCGCCAGCCATAGAGATAACCGGAAACTTTGGACTCGCGCTTGACCTTCTGGAAAACACCGGCAAGAACCTGTTCATAACCGGAAAGGCAGGAACAGGGAAATCAACGCTGCTGCAGCATTTCAGAAGCACGAACAGCAAGAACATTGCCATTCTGGCACCCACCGGCGTTTCTGCAGTCAATATAAAGGGCCAGACCATCCATTCATTTTTCGGCTTCAGGCCGGACATAACGATCGATACCGTAAAGAGGCTCCCAGCGCGCAAAGCCGAGATGTATAGGAACATCGACGCAATAATCATAGACGAGATATCTATGGTCCGTGCGGACCTTCTTGACTGCATAGACACGTTCTTAAGGTACAATGGCAGGAATCCCGGTCTCCATTTCGGCGGAATAAGGATGGTTTTTATAGGAGATCTCTACCAGTTGCCTCCAATAGTGCCAAGCGCCGAGAAGAGAATGTTCAAACAGAACTACAGAAGCGAGTATTTCTTCGATGCACGCGCATTCGAAGGCTTTCAGGCAGAATTCATAGAACTGGACAAATACTACAGGCACAGGGATGCCAGGTTCATAGAACTGCTGAACTCGATAAGGAATAATACCGCTGGGCCCGATCAGATCAGGGCACTGAACGAAAGGTGCGATTCAAATTTCGATGCAGGCGTTTCTGACGGCTTCATCACCCTGGTCCCGACAAATCGGCTTGCCGACGAGATAAACAACTCCTCCCTCATGAGGCTAAATGGCAAGAAATATACATATGATGCAAGCTCCGAAGGCAGCTTCAGTGCAGGATCCCTGCCTGCGGACGAGGAACTGAATGTAAAGGCAGGCGCACAGGTGATGCTGCTCAACAATGACAGGGCCGGGAGGTGGGTAAACGGCAGTGTGGGACATATAACGTCGATAAACAGCACGGGCAGGGGCGACGATACCATAAACGTAAGGCTGCTTGACGGCTCCGAGGTCGAGGTGGAGAGGCATGCGTGGGAACTCTTCAAGTTTCTTTACGATCCTGGCACGCATAAGCTCATGCCCGAAGTTACCGGCCGTTTCGTCCAGTATCCGCTGATGCTTGCCTGGGCTGTCACAATCCATAAGAGCCAGGGCAAGACATTCGACAAAGTAATAGTGGACGTAGGGTCAGGGATATTTGCGAACGGCCAGCTTTATGTTGCCCTGAGCAGGTGCAGGACACTGGAAGGAATAATCCTGAGAAAGAGGATAGAGAAGAAGCACATATTCACGGATTACCGGGTAGTAAGATTCCTCACCAGGTATCAGTACGCCAAATCCGAAGAAAAAATGCCACTGGGGGAGAAGGTGGCACTTATCAACGGCGCGATAAAGTGCAAACGCAGGCTTGAAATCGTGTATCTGAAATCAAACGACGAGAAGTCAAGGCGGATAGTCATGCCTTCAAAGATAGGAAACTTCGAGTATCTCGGCAGGAAGTATCTTGGTATGGCGGGGTTTGACTCCATGCGGAATGATTACAGGAACTTCAGGGTAGAACGCATACTGGAAATCAAGGAAACAAATTAGTTTGCCTGCCCCGCGACGCACTATGCCCGGGTCCGTCCTGCATCTTCATTGTCTGCAGCTACTGGCAATATCGATCCGATAACGCGGTTTATCTCGAAGACCCTCTTCATGGTGACATTGTAGTTGCTCCTGCCCCTGCTGAACTCATCAAGCCTTATGAAATACCAGCCTTTGTTATTCACTCGCCAGCCCACAAACGTTGGGAAAGCAGTATTTTTCTCCCACTCTAGAAGTTTTTCAAATTGCTCTGGATCTAAAGATAAGCTACCCCTATTCCAGGCCTTGCATTCCACACATATGGCATCCTTATTTTTAAGGAATATAACATCAGGACTCAATGCGTTAACTCCACTACCGCTACTTCTTATAACTGACCAACCTCTATCGTAAAATATATGTAATAATTCTCTTTCGGCTCTAGCTCCGCGTTTATATCTATTATTCGGCAAGTATTTCACCTAATCTCGACAATGAAGCCCATGCCGATTACGGGTGGGAGGAAGTCACCAAGTGTAAGCGAATCCGCCATGATACTCTGAAACTATCTACGCGTGGCAAAGATTATTAATCTTACCATTCTAATAACATACTAGAAATAAGTCATAGAAGTAGGGTAAACTATATGGAATGTCATACTAATTCATCTGTAAATTACAGACGATATGATTGCATCCGCGCATACAAATAAGACTTATTCTGAAGTGTTATTCTGCGTGGATATATCATAACCGAGTTTAGTCAGTATTCAGGTGTAGGCACTGGGTTGGTTGTATGCATGACTTATTCTAAATCATGTTTAATAGGCGAATAAAATGGCAAAAACATATCTAGAGATAGTAAAATACATGGTTGAAGCAAAATTCAACATAGACGGGCTTGTTGATAAGCCAGACATAATAGGCGCTGTATTCGGACAGACTGAAGGGCTGCTTGGAAATGAGCTTGACCTCAGGGAGCTGCAGAAAAATGGAAAGATAGGCAGGATAGAGATAGCAGTAAACCAGTCATCAAACAAGACCTTTGGAAAGCTTCACCTGCCTGCGTCACTTGACAGGATCGAGACATGCATACTTGCTGCGGCAGTAGAGTCGGTTGACAGGGTAGGTCCATACGAAGCTCAGTTCAGCGTCGATAAGGTTGAGGATACGAGATCTGAGAAGAGGAGGAAGATACTCCAGAGGGCAAAGGAGCTAGTAAAGAAGCTTCTTGACACCGAGATACCTGACAGCAAGGAGATCTCCGAAATGGTGCAGTCAGATGTGCGGGCAAGCGAGATAACAGAATATGGTCCGGAGAAGCTTTCCGCAGGGCCAGAGATAGCCTCCAACGAGGAGCTTATAATAGTGGAGGGCAGGGCTGATGTGCTCAACCTGCTTAGAAACGACATAGCATACGCGATAGCGGTTGGCGGTGCCCAGGGAAACATACCAAAGACAATAGTCGACCTCACCAGCCAGAAGGAGACTACGCTATTCGTTGACGGAGACCGTGGTGGCGACATGATTGCAAGGTCCATACTTAATGTGGCTGAAGTTGATTTCATAGCCAAGGCCCCGGACGGTAAGGAGGTAGAGGACCTTACAAGGAAGGAGATAATAAAGGCGCTCAGAACCAGGATACCTACCGACCAGTACAGGGTAATAGGCGGCAGCGCACCGCAGCAGCAGGTTAACAGGTTCCAGAACTCAAGAAGGGAGCAGCAGGCGCAGAGAGAGCAGCAAGAGGCCGCAAGACCCGCGCCTCAGGTTGCCGAGCGCAGGCCAGAACGTCCAGCGTCTCAGCCAGCGCAGTCGCAGGAAAGGCAGGACCTAAATTCAATAATAGCGGATGAGCCGGAAGGTCCAATCCCGAAGATAGATTCAAAGAGCTACGAGCCCGCATCGAAGCTAAAACAGACCGAGAAGCAAGAGGCTGCAAACCCTATCCTCGAAGCGCAGGTGCTATCGCAGATATCTGGTGGCCTTGATGAGCTTTCGGGTACCCTGAGAAGCAGATTCTATGACAGCTCCGGAAACGTGACAAAGGAGATACCAATAAGGGAGCTGCTATCCGAGATGGACTATTCCAGCGGTACATATGCAGTTGTTCTTGACGGGGTGATAACCCAGCGTCTTGTTGAGCTTGCGCTCCAGAAGAACATAAAGGCAATATACGGGATAAAGGCGAACCCGCTCACAAGGAAGTTCCACGACATACTGCTGCACACAAAGGAGCAGGGAAAGATCTCCTGACAAGGCAGTGCAAATGCCGATTACTGAAGATCTGCTCCAGCAACATAAGCGGACTCGACATATTATAACTTTATTTACAAAAATTGGATATCTGCAATCTGTTGTTGTTTGGCAAGTCCACGCCTTTAACGGATAGATGTTACTATGAAAGCCCGTGCCTTTACTTCAAATCAGCTCTTTCTTGACGTCATTTCTTCTTTAAGATGATCTAGGAATTCTGAGAGTTTGACCTGATTCTTCTGCGTGCCATCCCTCAGCCTTACCGATATTGTCTTTGCTTCAGCCTCCTTCCTTCCAAGTATCAGCGTGTAGGGTGTCTCTTTCATCTTTGCGTCCCTTATCTTATACTGCAGCGTCTTGTCAGAAATGTCAAGGGCTACACGTATTCTGTGCCCGCGCAGCTCCCGGTAAACTGTCTCTGCATAGTCCGCAACCTGCTCGGATATTGAGAGCACCACAACCTGCACAGGTGCAAGCCATGCTGGAAACTTGCCTTTATAGTGCTCTACAAGTATTGCTATGAACCTCTCCAACGAGCCCAGCGCAGCCCTGTGGATTATCACTGGGGTATGCTGCTTTCCATCCTCTCCGGTATATTCGAGCCCGAATCTCAGCGGCTGCTGGTAGTCCACCTGCATCGTAGCGCATTGCCATGCGCGACCCATCGAATCAAACACGTCAAAGTCTATTTTCGGGCCGTAGAATGCCCCTTCCTTCTCCTTTACTTCGTACTTCATGCCCTGCTTCTCCAGTGCCTTTTTCAGGTATCCTGTAGCAACCTCCCAAAGCCTCTCATCTCCCATATGGCTGTCCGGCATCGTGGAGAGCTTTGCAACGTACTTCATGCCGAATGTGTCATAAACTCTCTTGACGAACTCCAGGAACCTCTCAACCTCCCCCTCGACCTGCTCTTCTGCAAGGAATATGTGCCCGTCATCCTGGGTGAGCTCCATGACCCTGAAAAGGCCTGTAAGCGCACCGCTTATCTCCTTCCTGTATAATTTATCAAACGTCGAGGTTCTGAATGGAAGCTCCCTGTAGCTCCATTTCCTTGATTTATATATAAGTATTGTAGATGGGCAGCTCATCGGCTTCAGTCCGAGGTGCCCCATATCAGTGTCAAACATGAACATGTTGTCCTTGTAGTGGTCATAATGTCCGCTTACATGCCAGAGCGCAGTATTTGCTATGACTGGGGTGCTTGTCTCTTCGTACCCGTACTCATACTCCAATTCCCTTATAAAATTTACAAGCTCCCTATAAACCACGTACCCGTTCGGATGCCAGTACACCATCGACGGGGATACCTCCTGGAAGCTGTACAGGTCAAGCCTCTCCCCAATGATCCTGTGGTCAGATTCAGGAAGTCCGGACCAGTCACTCTTCCTGACTATGGATGTATTGACCTCAACAGGCTTGACCTTCTTATACACCTTCTTGATGTCCTCTGTGCCGTAGCTTCTTGACTGCTCCGCAAGCGGATGCCCCTTTATTGCAATGGTGGGCTTCTTAGTCCATCCGAACGGAGCCTTCTTCACCACGAATTCCGTAGATACGCTCTTCTTCATATGGTTTATTATTGACATGGCATCCTTCGGCGCGGCAAGTGTGCTGCTAAGGTGCGCATACGGATACAGAAGAAGGTTCTTCCGACCGAGCCGCTTCAATAGCGCCTCGATATCCTTCACGGCCTTTTCCGCAGTCTCATCAGTGTCTCCCTGTTCTACGCTGATCATGACTACGAGCACGTCATTCATTGACAGGCTCTTCTCCTCCGGTTCCTCGTATATCTCTGCCTCGGGGCTTATCGCCTCGTAGTGTATGCTGTCTACGTCTAGCTGCAATGTCCTCATAAAATGTACCTGCAACCCTATAACATATGCTTAAATATATTAAAGACATGCGGTTGATTCAAAGTAAATGTAAATGCCCTGCCGGTTAATATACCTATTGGATTTTAATGTTATTGCATTAAAATATATGTAAAGTGAGAGAATGAAAAATGGGAAAAGGAAGCACACTACCATAACAATACCGACTGCTCTATTCGAGAACATTAAAAAAGGCATAAAATGCACTGGATTCTCTTCAGTATCGGACTATGCGACGTTCATATTGCGTGAAACCGCCGCTGATCTTGCACTTGGTAAATCAAAGGACAAGGGTAAGAACGCAGTTATTGACAAGCTTAGGGCCCTGGGATATATACAGTGATTCTATGGAAAGCATAAATAATATCATAAATACGCTAAATAGGGACCCATCCAAGCCAAACTGGGAAAAATTCAGCAAAATGCGCAAGAAATCCGGAATCAAGTACTATTCGATCAGGTTCAGCAAGTCAAAAGTTAGCAGGCCTGAAGATCTGAGAAAGGCATATGCGGACCTATACGATGCAAAAGAAAATCTGGCATACGCAGTTCCAATAATAATGTCTGAGGGGAAGAGGATAAGGGGAGCCACGATATACCTGAAGGGCCTCATTAATCTTAATAAGTAGTGATCCGATGATCAAACAAAATCTCGGTGAATTGGAGGAAAATAGCATATATGTGCTCAGGGAGGCAAAATCCAGATTCAATAATATCGCGGCTCTGTGGTCCATGGGGAAGGATTCAACAACAATGCTCGCGCTTTCAAGAAAGGCGTTTCTTGGAAAAGTGCCTTTCCCGGTAATCCATATAGACAATGGGATCGATTTTCCGGAAACCTACCAATTCAGGGAGGAGCTCACAAAGAAATGGGGGCTAAATCTTATAGTTGCAGAAAGCAAGATTAAACCGGAAATGTCTGGATTCAGTTGTTGCGGGGAAAATAAGACAGTTGCCTTGAAGAAGGTGATGGCAGATTACGGATTCGATGCGCTTATAGTATCTATACGAAGTGATGAGCACGGAATACGCGCAAAGGAGAGGACAATTTCTCCGAGGACGCGCGACTTCAAATGGGACTACAAGAACCAGCCTGCGGAGCTTTGGAACGACTATTCCTCGAAGCTTGACGATAAGGGTCACGTGAGGGTGCATCCTCTCCTAAAATGGAATGAAATTGACATATGGAATTATATAAAGCAAGAAAAGATACCGATAAATCCGTTATACTATTCAAGAAACGGAAACAGATACCGGAGCCTTGGGTGCACGCATTGCACCCGTCCAATCAAGTCCAAGGCTGCTGGCATACCTGAGATAATAAAAGAGCTTGAAGACACGAAAGTTGAGGAGCGCGAGGGTCGTGATCAGGACAAAGAGAAATCCTATGTCATGGAGCGCCTGAGAAGCCTTGGTTATATGTGATGTATATGAAGATAAGCGAGGTAACGCTGCTGGGTCACAAGGACCACGGCAAATCCACATTAATAGGCAACCTGTTGATTGCTACCGGATCCGTCTCAGAGGCTAGGATAAATGACGCTAAAAGGACAAGCAAGCAACTCGGAAGGAAATTCGAACCAGGCTTCATATTGGACAGCTTTCAGGAGGAAAGGGAGGGCGGCCTTACAATAGACACTACACGCGCCCAAATCCTATACAATGGAAAGGCCTTCGAACTGATAGATGTGCCCGGGCATGAGGAATTGATAAAAAATATGATGAGCGGTGCATCAAATGCCGATTTTGCCGTGCTTACGGTGTCTGCAAAAAATGGCGAAGGGATAAAAGACCAGACATTTAGGCATCTTTATCTGGCGAAGATGTTGGGAATAAGAAAAATAATTGTCGCTGTTAATAAAATGGATGAAATAAGATACGACAAAAAGAAATTTGATGACATAAGAAGCAACATAAGGAAATTTTTGATGAAAATAGGCATTCAGGAAGGCAACATAAAATTTGTTCCAATATCTGCATATAATGCAGAAAACCTGCTGAAAAAGTCAAGTAAAATGGCATGGTACTCCGGCAATACCCTTCTAGACCTGATGTCAAAAGAGTCGAATGCGGTAAGAAAGACAGAGGATAAAAATTTAAGGATACTAATACAAGGTTATCTGGAATCAAGTGATGGGAGGCTTATCCTTGGCAAGGTTATTTCGGGGAAAGTAAAAGAAGGCGAATTCGTTTCGGTTCTCCCACAAAATATAAAATCAAAGATTATAAAAATGTACATAAAAGGAAGAAGATCAAAAAGTTCATCAATGGGTCAGAATGTAGCACTCAAACTGAATGCCACAATTCCCTCAGGGTTGCGCGGCTCTATAATATATACTATCCCAAATTCATGCAAGCCAACAAAGGCAATTCAGGCATTAATCTTCTCTGTCAAGGACGTCCGGGCAAGGCAGACACTAAGATTCAATGGAAATTCCTTAGATTGTAATATAAATGTGGAAAAAGTAATAGACACTACGACTGGCGATATAGTTAATAAACCCCTAAAGCCATTAAATGCTGCTATTGCAACAATAGGGCTTGCAGAGCCAATAATGGCGGAGCCATTCAGCAAGTCTGAAGACCTGGGAAGGTTTGTGCTATACTATAAAAAGGAGTTTTCAGGAATAGGTATAATATTATAGGTATTCTTATGACAGCGCAATACAAGAAAATACTTGTTGCAGGCGGCGCAGGCTTCATAGGCAGCTGCATAGTTGACCATCTGGCCGAGAACGGATATCGGATAAAGGTTATAGACGATCTGTCCTCGGGTAAGGAGGCAAACCTTAAGCAGCATATTGGCAAAGGATATTTCGAGCTGATAAAAGGCGACATAACTGACGCTGAAGTTGTAAGCAATGCAGTAGAAGGGGTAGATGCAGTAATAAACATGGTTGGCAAGGGCGATCTTGCCAAATCCGTTGAAAATCCCCTATTTTACCACAAGGTTAATCTTACCGGAAATCTTAATCTTCTAACTGCCGCCTCAAAGAAAAACATAAAGAAGTTCATATTCGCTTCTTCTGGCTCTGTATACTCCGCAAAGGCTGTGGGTGTGATATCCGAAAATGCCGAATATGGTCCGGAATCGCCCTATGGCGCGACCAAAGTCTGCAACGAAGTATACTGCAGAACATTTAACATTGTATACGGCATGGAATGCATATGCTTCAGGTTCTTCAACGTATACGGACCAAGAAGGGAGAATAGCACATATGGCGGTGCTGTCACGAATTTCATGCTTAATGTAATGAACGGAAAGGACGTAACAATCTTTGGTACTGGCAAGGACAGGAGGGATTATGTATACGTGAAGGATGTTGCTGCTGCTGTGCTTCTTGGCCTGAAGTCCGGGGTTCACGGAGAATTCAACGTGGGCACCGGACAAGGAACATCAACAAACGAACTTTTCAGCAAGATCGAGAAGGTTGTCGGAAAGAAGGCAAACATAATAAGAGCTCCTGCAAGGAAGGGCGATAGCCCTAGCAGAATAGCTAATATCAGCAAGATAAGCGCGGAGCTTGGATATCTGCCAAAATACGGTCTTGAAGCAGGTCTTGCAGAACTAAAGTCATATCTTGAGAACAGGAAGTGATGAAAAATAATGGAAAAGAGACGAAGACTTTACATTATAGGAATAGATTCTGCGCCAGTATGGATAATCAAGGAGCTTATGCGGTCAAAGAAGATGGCTGGCTTTTCGAGATTTATAAAAGACGGCACATTTACGGATCTTGAATCGACCCTGCCGCCAATAACCGCCGCAGCATGGCCGAGCATATATACTGGATTGCCTCCGGGGAAGCATGGGGTTATGAATTTCTTCAGTGTTGATAAGGAATATGCCAAACAGCTCACATTTTATGACGCAGATCGCAATCCTCCATTCTGGGATGTCCTCGGCGATTCTGGCAGGCAAAGCCTGATAATAACACCAGCAATGGTAACGGAGCCGTCTAGCAATCGTAATGTCGATATGATTACTGGATTTCCGCTTGGGCCGAGATTTAGCTCAAAGAAGATGGAGGACGCAGCTAAGAGATTTGGTTTTTCCGGAGAGCCGGAGATAGAGCAGGACATTAAGGATAAGAGGATAACGCTTAATGGCGCAACAAAAATATACGAAAGCAGCATAAGAAAGAGGGCGCAACTGAGCAAGCATATGATAAGAAACGGAAATTACGATCTGGTATTTGTGTGCTTTACTGAAATAGACAGGATACAGCATTACTGTCTCGGCATGCCTGACTGGAAGAACTATCTGGAGCCTCTATATGCAGAAATATCAGATTTTATTGAGTGGCTGATAGGGTATGACAATGGCGAAGGCAGCTCATTCGTGATAGTATCTGACCATGGCGCCCAGCCCATAAAGAAGAAGATCTTGATAAACAGCTGGCTGATAAATGAAGGATATGCCAAACTTGGAGAATCCACCGATATCGGCGGAACAAGACTTCACGTGACTACTGCCAGAAAGGAGAGTACAGATTCAGAGGGTCTCAAAGGCCAGAAATACAAAGAGCAATTGCAGCTGTCATCAAAGCAGCCTGCCATGCGTTTCATATGCGCAAGCGTTGTTGAAAATGATTACGAAGAGTTTGTAAGCAAGAAGTCATTTGACATGAAAAATACAAAGGCATTTGCATCGCTCTCCAACAATCCTGTTAGCAGCATATGGCTAAATGACGGGCGCTTCAGTCAGCCTTCAATCACTTCAGCGTCAAGAGTCAAACTGCTTGATGAGCTCAACAGACGGCTTCTCAAACTAAAAGCAGGAAAGGAAAATGCAATAGCAAAATTGCACAGTGGCAAGTCATACTATAACGGGTCAAATTTATTCATAATTCCTGATATAATAATAGAGGCAGAAAAAGGATACACTATAGATGTATTCAATCATTCAGAGGACAGCATATTTGCAGAGCCTGAAGCTGCAAGAAGCGGAGACCACACCCGATATGGTGTTTTTGGTTTCTATTCAAGATATGCATCTATAAATACGGCTGCCATAAGCGTACTAAATGTTTCACCAACCGTATTTGATTATTTCAGAATTGGGAGCAGTCAGCTGAAGAAAGGATCAAAGATAAGAAGGCCTTAAATACAATATTATGAATACTATACTGTGGTTCTATGAAAGCAATGATTCTTGGTGCGGATGGATACCTTGGATGGGCGCTGTCACTGCGGCTTCTGTCTAGAGGGCACGAAGTAATAGGGGTGGACAACTTTGCCACGCGAAAGTCCGTAAAGGAAGTGGGCTCTGATTCCGGAATACCTATACTCAGCATGGAGAACAGGGTTAGGGCGGTAAGGGATGTGCACGGATACAGGATGAAATTCCACAGAGGAGACATAACAAGCTACCCGTTCATTCACAAGGCCATAAAGGAGGACATGCCAGATACGGTCATCCATTTTGCAGAGCAGAGATCTGCGCCGTATTCAATGATCAACGCCAAACATGCAGCATATACGTTGTCCAACAACGTAATAGGCACAATAAACCTTGTATATTCAATAATGGCTGTAAACCCAAAGATACACATACTCAAGATGGGTACTCTTGGGGAATACGGGACTCCAAACTTTGACATACCCGAAACCCCGTTTGTCGATGCGAGAATAAACGGCAAGCTGGACAGGATAACGTGCCCTAAATGGGCTGGATCATGGTATCACTGGTCAAAAGTACATGACACGAATAACCTGCTATTCACCAACAGGGTCTGGAAGACTACGGTCACTGACATAATGCAGGGTCCTGTATATGGCACGCGGACAAAGGAGATAACTGATGAGAAACTACATACAAGGTTCGACTTTGACGAAGTGTGGGGTACAGTGGTGAACAGATTCTGCGTAGAGGCTGCGCTGGACCTTCCACTCACTGCGTATGGCAAAGGGGGTCAGACACGGGGATATCTGTCCCTCGAGGACAGCGTAGAGGCACTAAGGCTGCTGCTTGAGAATCCCCCAGAAAAGGGAGACTACAGGGTTGTTAACCAATTCGTTGAATTGCTGAGCATAAACGAGATAGCCGAGATAGTGAAGAAGGCGGCGAAGAGGCTGGGGATAGACGCAAAGGTGGAGCACCTCGAGAATCCGAGGGTGGAGGCAGAGCGCCATTACTACAATCCCGAGATAAAGGTACTGCCCAAGCTGGGATTCCACAGGAAGCTGAAGATGGGAGACCTTGCGGGGCAACTGATAAAGGACATTCTGCCCTACAGGTCACGGATAAGGAGATATAAGGGCGCGATAATGCCGCACACGAACTGGAGGAAGGTAGACAACGCAAGGTAGCTACAGATTGTCATAGGAATAGTTCAGGGCCCTGTAATAGCTTTCTGTGTCTCCTACATTAAGCCATTTCTCCTTCTCAAGCAGAAGTCCATACACCTTTCCCCCGCCTTTTATAAGATTCTGTATACCTGTGGTGAGTTCTATCTCCCCAGTCCTGCCTTCCGCATCATTAATCCCGTTAAATATCCTTTTTGAGAAGATATAGACTGCAGATATCATCATGTCTGACTTTGGCGCATTCGGCTTCTCCTCAACGCCTTTTATTTCAAATACCCTGTGATCCATAAACTTCTCATCATTGCCCACTACGGCTATTCCATACCTCTTCGGGTTATCCGTCTTCCTGAGCAAAAGTACTGCATCAGGTCTCTTTTCATCGAACAGGCTTGCAGCCTCCACATATCCGCCAGTGAGCACACCATCGTCTGCGTGTACAAATACCGGCTCGCTGCCTGCAAAATCACCCCCGCGAGCTACCGCGTCACCAAATCCCCTGGGCTCATTCTGAAATACGAATGTTACTCCCCTGTCAGATACGTAATCCATGAGCAGTGATTTGTGCTTTCCTACAACAAAGCAGAACTTGGAAACGCCAGCAAGCATCAGTGATTCCATTATGAGGTCTGCAATGGGCACTACTATCCTCCCCCCGTTCTCCTTTTTGAACAGTGGTAGGAGCGCCTTTGGCACAACTGTAGTTACCCTCCTCATCCTGCTTCCTTCCCCGGCCGATGTAATTATAGCCCTTGAGACGACGTTTTTTATTCAATCACCGTACTTATATAGTTAGATAAATAAACTTTAAATAGCATCATATATGTGGTGCAATGAAGCGCATTCTTATAATGGAGACCGGGTCGTTCAAGGTTATAGGCGGGGCTGCTAAAGATACCCTAAGAATATTCAAGGCGCTGGGCCTTAGGCACAGTTATGAGATTGACCTGCTTGGAGACTACTCAGAGATAGATAAGCATGCGAATACCATAGATGTCAAAAGGATGATGTCAAGTGATTATGACCTTATATGGATGAATTCAATAAGGGACATACCCCTTGTGAACAAATACAGGGGGCTGCACAGGGGCAACACAAAATTCATGTATGTCGACAGGGGAAATGTGCTCCTTAACTTCAAACGGGCCGGATTGAAGCGTCTGTTTCCAAAGATGCTTATTCGGCAGCATCTCATGAATTCCATGCGGGGATGGCTGGACTATTATATTGCCATATCTGTTGACCAGTTTAAATATGCCGAGACATTTTTCAGCGGCAGGACTGACGTAAGATACATAATGATAGCCCCGCATGAGGAATTCAAATTCCTGAATAGAAAGAAGACATTTAACGGTGCGCTCACCGTGGCAAGGCTGGATGATAGGCAGAAGGATATAAGTTTCCTGATAAAAGGCATAGAAAGGCTAAAGGAGAGATATCCGGATATAGATTCGAAGGAAGTGCTGCGCATAGCCGGTACCGGAATAGATGAGAAAAAATATAAAAACATGGTCAAAGAGCTCGGATTGCATAATAACATAACCTTCCTCGGTTTCATATCCGGCAGTAAGTTGATAAACGCCTACAACAATGCCTCTTTCTACGTTTCAACATCTAAGTGGGAGGGGCTTGGAAGATCGCTCCTTGAGGCTATGGCTTGCGGCCTGCCTCTTCTGATAAATGAAAATATAAATACTACGATAAAAGAGGGACCACGTACCGCCCTTGTAAGGGATCTCGATAATGGCATGATATACCTGGCAGGCGATGTAGACGATCTTGCTGAAAAATTCTACTGGATGTATAATGATGACAAAGCAATCAGGAAACTCTCCGCTAACGCCCTGCTTTTCATGAAACAGTTTAGTTTTGACCGTGTGATTGAAAAGTATACGGATATAATAGGCCAGCTCTAGTCATGCAAATATTATGCTTGAGTATGCTACAACGGAGGCATAATCACCGGTAATGTCTCCGGAGTTTGAATATCTGAGCAAATGGCCCTCTTTTGCTCCGCATTCCTTTCCAAAAATAGCTGACACGGCTACTGGCCCATGTCCGCACGCGCTGTCTCCAAGCTTCCTTATTTTTCCATCAAATTCCTTATAGTTGAGCTTAATCAGTTCCTTTATTGCAGGCATATCCTTGCTCTTTGCAGTAACTGCGGACTCATAATGATTGAAATCCGAGCTCGCTATCACTGTTATATTCCTGTTCAGTCTTTTAGCCGCGCCTCCTATGGATCTTCCAAGTATCTCTGCCGATTTTACGGATTGATCCCCCATGCACACGAAACAGCATTTCGGCGTTTTTACCACTTTCTGGAGAAAGGGAAGCTGAACCTCTATGGAATGCTCCAATCTATGTGCTTCATCATCAATTGTTATATGGTCTGACTCTTCCGATATTGCAAACGCGAGATCTAGGTCGTTTTCGACTTTGCCCAGCGGAGTCTCCCAGTTCATGCCAGAGACTGAGACTGGATACCCAAGGCCCGTATGGTTGGGGCCGACGATTACGAACGTATCGATATCCACAAGGTTATCCATAAGCGAAAGCGCTTTGTACGTAAACGCTGCCGTTTGCCCCGAATACCTGTATCCTGCGTGCGGAGCAACGTACGAGACTGCCTTTTTAGCGACCTCTCCTTCGACTGAGGCTAATGACATAAACTCATCTATAATGCCGCCAAGTCTGGATTCGCTTGAAGGATAAAACTGGCCAGCAACTGCGGGTGTTCGGATCATGATAACCATTTTATTTGCGTATGCAAATGTATATGCATGAAGTCCGATCCAAGATATATAAAGCTGATTCTGAAAAGGCTTTCAAAAAAATACGGGGTACATCCTCACACGCAACTGTCACACAAGAACATGTGCGAGCTGTTCGTGGCTGTATTCCTGTCGCCGCAGTGCACCGATGTACAGGTAAACAAGGCAACAAACCGATTATTCAGGAGATTCCGCTCTTTTCATGACTATGCAAATGCAGACAACGGCACACTTGCTGGTTATCTAAACGGACTTAACTATTACAAAACAAAGGCCAGGCATCTAAGGCATGCTGCGGCAATCATAAATGATCGGTTTGGGGGAAAAATCCCAAGAACCATAAAGGAACTCATGGAGCTTCCCGGAGTCGGGAGGAAGGTTGCAAATGTTATACTGAACGAGGGCTACGCAATTAATGAGGGCATTGCAGTAGATACGCACTGTGCACGGGTTTCGAGGAGACTTGGGCTTACCCTACACGATAATCCCATAAATATAGAAAAGGATCTTCTTAATAAGACACCAAGGTCGGAATGGGGAAGGGTATCAAATCTCTTCATAGCGCTTGGTAGGGATCCGTGCAAAGCCAAAAACAAGGAATGCTTCAGATGCATACTGAAAGATATCTGTCCAAGCAGCAACGCAAAGTAAATACCTCCCACAACTTTAATCATCTGCCTGTTTTCTCCGGAGTTCACTTAGGATATCGACCAGGCAATTTGTAGATTCGAGATTATGTGTGGCTATTCGTTCATCATGCTGCTTTCCGGAAAGCCATGCCTCTACCTCCCTATCGTGATTTGAAGGGATAATCACTGTTCCATTCCTGGTCAGTACTGATTCAAATGCAGGCCTGTCATTGTCTCCATCTCCGTAGGCAGTAAATCTGTCTACGTCTATTCCGAAAAGCTCATGCATGAACCTTATGCCCCTGGACTTGTCCGCACCTTTATGGTTTACATCTACCAGCGTGTGGCTATATGTTGTAAATAACCTCTGTCTGGTCTCCATTGGCAATGTGGCTATAAATCCAAAAATCGAATTCCTAAAATCCTCGATAGTAACTGATTCGGGCTTATGATATGTTGCCATCGTGTATTTCCCTTCCGATTTTGTGTATCCCGTAAATGTTTTATCCAGGAAGGCGTCTATCTTGGGCACTACGTTCTTAATTATGAAATCCGACTCCTCCCTGTCCACAAGTATCCTGGGTGCTTTTGAAGGATGCTTAGGGTCATACCTAACTCCCGCATTCTCTGCAAATAACTGCGAACCACTCATATCTGCCCACAGCTTTGCACGTGAGACTCTGCTTCCAGTCACAGTTGCAAATTTATATCCTTTTGATGTTAGTTCCCTAATGAGCTCTGCTGCTTCTATTACGCGTGTATCCTCGTGATAGTTTTGCATGTGGTCTGGCACTATTGACCCATCGAAATCTGATGCAATCAGTAATGTCCTTCTAAGAACTACCGAAAGATCCGTCTTTTGCTCTGCAGTAATCAGCTTTGAAGCCCTGGATACCATAATCTCAAATAAAGAATTGAACTTTATGATATAAATATATTACTTCCGACTCCTGCGTTACCATTATAACAGAATTGCCTGTTTAAAATGATTATATGAAGTCTATAGCTACTGAGAATGTCGTCGTATTCAGCTGAAAGGATGGGAGTACTGGGGTCAAGGCAGGAAGTCCTTGTTCTTTATCTTCTCACGTATGTAATCTCCTACGAACGTAAGTCTCGGGCCCTGCAGTGCGTCCTGCTCAAGCTTCTTCTTCGACTTTATCATCCTCTCTAGCTCCCTTACCCACTCCTTGCTTCTCTTTATCCACTCGTAGCTCAGCATCTCCTGCGCCCTCTTCAGGTCCACCTCGCTCGCGTTCATAGTAAGCTTGTTAAGGAAATCATATTTGTCCAGATCGGACATCGTAACGCCTATGAATCTGGCTTCCGGTGTCGCCACCTCCCCTCCCATGTACGCAAGGTTTATGCTACCTGTCTTTATTGTCCAGTATATATACCAGCCCCAGGCATCAGAGTCGGTGAATACGTATATCGGGATACCAAGGTCTGCAAGCTTCCTTATCAGCCTTCTAGTGCCCCTTGCGGCCTGGCCCTGCGGAGTTATGAGTATTGCGTTCTCCTTCTTCCAGAATCCATCTTCATTGAGTCTCTGCCAGAGTGCATCCTTCTCCACCACAATGCAGTATTTTGCCTTTACATTTACAAATTTTATGTCGTTGTCAACATCGCTCGGTATGGCCCACCCACTCCTTCCCTGCTTGCTGCAGTCTATCTCCACCATCTCGTCTCCGAACCTGTCAAGTACCGTCATATTGCCTGCAAGGACTCCTTTCCTGTTCGCATTAAGATTGAGGTTCTCCCTTGTCACATCAAGGCCTGCCTCAAGATCCTCTATGAGGGGATTCGACTCCGACTGCTCGTTGAATATGTTCTCGTCGACATCCTCACCAAGAGAGTACTTGAGCTGGTAAAACAACCCCCTTATCGTTGTGTGCAGGTTCTCTTTGACGAATTTGTGGCACTTCGCAGCTATGGCTATCGTCTGCATGAACCTCTTTGACTGCGCCACGTTTATGAAGTCCCTCTCTTCCACGGACTTTCCCAGCCTCAGGTATCCGTTTTTTGCATCAAAGACTATGTTCGATCTTTTCCTTGCAGCTGTCACGAACTTCGGGTTTTTACCGCTTTTAATATCCTTTATTATGCCATTTGCAAGAGACTCAAGCTTCACTCTCGACCCTTCATCATCCTTTCCCTCCTTCCCGCTCATTTCAATGTACCTACATCAAGCGGCGCCCTTTCCTTGTAATCGCTTGTAATATATCTCTTTAGCACGCTTATCATCCTATCCCTCCTGTCGCTTCTCTTGAGCGCATGACTAAGCACATCTGCAATGTTCTTCACAGGAATTATATTTATCTTCTTGAGCTCTTCCCTGCTCAGATAGACGTCCTTTGCATTGCTTTCAGGTATTATTGCGTACTTCATGCCTGCGTCTATGGCGGCCTTTATCTTGTTTGTTATTCCGCCTACCGGAAGCACGTCTCCCCGTACCGACAGTGATCCTGTCATTGCAACGTCCTGGTTTACTGGTATGCCCTCAAGTGCGGATATGACTGCAACGGCAACGGAGATGCTTGCGCTGTCTCCCTCCACCCCCTCATATGTCTGTAGGAACTGCACATGTATGTCGTAGCCTACCATATCCCTGTCCATATGTCTCTTTATCACGGCGCTTATGTTCTTCACTGCCTCCTTTGCTATCTTGCCAAGCTTGCCTGTTGGTATCAGCCTTCCCTCCGTCCTTGAGCTTGCCTTAGTGACCTCAGCAACTATCGGAAGCACCACTCCTGACGATAGGTATGACGATCCAATAATCGCAAGTCCATTGACCCTTCCTATCGCGTATCCGTAGGTCTTGAATATCTTGTAGTCCTTCCTGTACTCTAGGGACTGTTCTACATACTGTGCTTCTATTGGCTTAGTGACCTTAAGTGCGCTTATTACATCTTCCCTTCCAACAACCTTCCTGTCCTTCTCAATAGCCATGTCGCCTGCAGCCCTTATTGCGCCTCCAAGCTCCCTGAGTATGAGCGTAAGCCTGTTCTTGCGCCCGGCCCTCCTCCTTGCCTCGTCTATTATCTCGCTGCATGCATCATAGCTGAACGGCGGTATCTTTGCGTCCTTCCTGACCTCCTGCGCTATGAATCTCACGAGCTTATCCCTGTTCTCCTCAGTGTCCGGCATCGAGTCTTCCATATACACCTCGTATCCATATCCTCGTATTCTCGATCTGAGCGCAGGATGCATCTTCTGGATGTCCTGAAGGTTGCCTGCAGCAACAAGCAGGAAATCACACGGCACAGCCTCCGTCCTTACCATGGCGCCAGAGCTCATCTCGCTCTGGCCGGTTATCGCATATTTTTTCTCCTGCATTGCCGTAAGAAGCTCCTGCTGTGATCGTGGCTCTATGTCTGCGATCTCGTCAATAAACAGGACACCCTTGTTCGCCTTATGGATAAGTCCGCCCTCGACCCTCATATGCGCAGGGGTACCAAGCCCGCCAGTCTGCAATGGGTCATGCTTTACATCGCCGAACAGATGTCCCGCCCGCGCACCAGTTCCATCGTAAAACGGTGCATGCGTCATTCCAGTATTATCAACAACCAGCTTCGGCTCGTTCGTATCGAACATGCCAGGAAGCACGCCACGCTTGAAGCTACCAATGAACAGAAGTGCAGATCCGAATATAAGTATTCCAAGTATAAGCGCACCGACAAGTATCTGCTGGTATCCGCTGATAAGTCCTGTAAATGAGAGTATGAAAAGCGCTATGACCAGTATAATCACTATGAGCGGTAGTATGTTCATTTTGCCGCGTGTCGCATCAAGCTTTACTCGAGCCTTTTCCTTCTGAACTATCTGCCTTCCCTGCCCGTCGCCAAGTGGCTTTCCCTCTTCAACCTTTGGATATGTCTTAACCGTCTTTATTATCGGATGATTCTCATCATTGATGTTGCGATATACAAGAACGTCCTCAAGATCTGTTATCGGGAGAAGCTCAGCAATTGCCTGTGCGATGAGAGTTTTTCCAGTGCCGGGTTGACCTATAAGCAGCACATTGCGATGCTGCTTGGCTGCCTTCTTTATTATACCAACCGCATTGTCCTGACCTATAACCTGGTCAACAAGCCTGCCAGGTATCTTTATATCGTCAGTTGTGTCAAACTTCTTCATAACAACCAGAATTGCATCGAATAAGTATCCAATTAAATTATAAAAGATTATGTCGCAGAGATGAGGAATCTAGTAACAGCTTCAACTTAGCGTGCAGATGCCTATTGCCGTGAATAACGGAATACTGGAATAGCGGAACTGCGATTCCGCAAAAGAATATAGCGTTTAGAGGGTGGGGAAGGACAAATAGAAGATGCTCTAAACGCCAGTATGTCTTTAATATCAAACTTTATAAACATTTGTTAGCACGCTTGTACCCTTAATCTATGGCCATATCTGTATTGTTATAAACCCTTTTGTGTATAATACTACTTGTGTATAATACTACAATAGGCAAGGAGTTGAAATTGACCAGATATGGAAGAGACGCAGCAGACAAAGCAGCAGCCAAGGAAGAGACATAGGCTACTTCTGGACTTTCTTGCTGCGCTTTTCATACTCTCTGTTGCCATCTACATAATACTCGCGTACCTCAACATAATACCCGGTTCTGTTATAGGCTACGCAATCGCAACAGGCTTATTCGGCATAATCATGGTAGAGCTGCTTGCTAGGATAGTCTATTACTACATGCTCAGTAATGTGCATAAGGCCGAGTCCAAAACCCTGAGTGACATGACCCGAATACTCGGATTTGTGCTAATACTGCTTCTCGTTTTGTATGTCATATTCGGGTACCAGTATCTAGGCGGTTTATTAGTCAGCGCAGGATTCCTCGGAATAATACTCGGGCTTGCAGCCCAGTCAACAATATCAAATTTCATTGCCGGAGTGTATCTTCTTGCAAGCAATGTCCTTGAGCCTGATGACAATGTGGTAATTCACACATGGCAGTACAACTTCCAGGCCCAGAGCTACCCTCACGACAAGTTCGTGCCAGGACTTTCCGGGTCGATAGAGGCTATAGGTGTGCTGTACACAAAGATGATAAACGAGGAAGGCGTGCCCGTGTACATACCAAACAATATTGTGGCTCAGGCGCTGATAATCAATTACCACAGGGCAAAGGAGCATATGCGGAAAATACAGTTCGATGTTGACATATCCGTCCCATTCAACAGGCTGGAGAAGATAATAGGCGACACGCTGAAGAAGAACAACATAGACCTATTCAAGGTAAATGTTGAATACCTTCACCAGAGCTTCTATGTAGTGACTGTGCATCTGAAGCTCACTGAGAGGGACATGCGTCCTCTCAAGTCTTCAATATTCAACGAGCTCATAAGCGAAGTAAACGAGCAAAGGGCAAAGAAATCCTAGCTAAGGCTTATGAGTGCTGTTCCTGCGGCAATTGCAAATACCCCAACCCATCTCTCAAGTCCGACCGCCTCGCCAAGCACTAAAAATGCAAGTATCACAGTGAATATGTAGCTGAATCCGACGAAGCCGTACGCCCAGCTGAGATGCGCCCTGCCAAGTATGTAAAGATAAAGAAGCGTAGCTGCGCTGTACGCCACCACGCCAAGTGCAACATACGCTGCAATCATGTACACGGCCGCGGAATCGACACCTATCTTGAACAGAAGCTGGCCAAGGCTTCCGAGAAGCGTGCTTGCAAGGAGCATTACTACAAAATACGCCTTCCTGTCTTTCATAATATCCCCGACACAAGCGCTATACCCACAATGATGATCAATATCCCTGCAAGCCTTGCATACCCAATCCTCTCCCTGAAAACAAAATGCGATATCAGTATCACAAATATGAATGTGCTGGAGAATGCAGGATACACGAGAGAGAGGCTGCCAGATCCAAGTGCAACGAGATAAACGGCGAGTCCGGCCAGATATATCAATGCCCCTTCTATTACCTTCCTGTTCCTTGCAAGAGAGTATATGCCGGACGGGCTTAGCGCAAATCGGTGCACGCCTTTTTTGAATATATACTGCGCATACGCAACTATCGCTGCGGCAATCAAGGTTATGGCAATAATAAGTGCAGTATCGAGCATGCGTTTATCTCTACGATTAGGTATATTAATTCTGCTACTCCTAATAATTCCGATGCAGATGCAGATGGAATCCGACGAGCAGAAAATGCTATTCATGTCCATAGGCGTGGTAGTCTTCAGCGTAATCGCCCTCACGCTATTCATATTCCAGTCCTGGGCTCTTTTTTTCGTAGTTGCGATTCTTGGGCTGCTGCTCGGCGTATGCCTGGCGTACAGCCTCTCAAAGTCCGAGTCAGCGCACGCCACGCCCACGGAGAAAAGAAGGAGAAGATAGGAAGGTTTGATGAACAAGCTGATAGTCGCTGAAAAGCCCAGCGTAGCATTAAGGATAGCTATGGCATTGGGTGACTCAAATCCCAGATCTGAGGCGCTCAACGGCGTACGTTATTTCGTTGTTGAGAAGGGCGGGGACAGGATATTCATAGCTGCAGCAGCTGGCCACCTCTTCACGCTTACCCAGACCGTGCAGAATAAGTTGCCTGTATTTGATATAGAATGGATCCCATCATACAAGGTGAGCACAAACTCGTATTTTACAAAGAAATATCTAGATGCCCTTGAATTCATAGGCAAGCAGTGCACATTCTTCATAAACGCATGCGACTACGACATAGAGGGAACCGTCATAGGCACAAACATAATAAAACAGATAGTAAACAGGGACGTAAATGCAGGTCTTACATCTCAGAATGTAAAAAGAATGAGATTCTCGACGACCACCAATGCTGACCTTATGGCGTCATTCAACAACCTGAACGAGTTTGACAGATCAAACTTCGATGCTGGAGAAACTAGGCATAGGATAGACTGGATGTGGGGCATTAATCTAAGCCGCGCTCTGATGAGGGCCATATATTCAAAGGGAATAAAGAAGACGCTGAGCATCGGCAGGGTTCAGGGACCTGCGCTTGCAATACTTGCCGTAAGGGAAAATGAGATAAAGAAATTCGTATCAAGGCCTTACTGGAAGATGTCCATAACTGCAAAGGGCGTGGAGTTCGAGGCTGCAAAAGGCAAGGAGATATTCGAGAAAGCATCTGCAGACAAGTCGCTTGAAAAAGCAAGATCGTGCCAGATAAAGGTAAAATCCGTAGACGTTGAGGAGAGGTCAATGCGACCTTTTCCGCCATTTGACCTTACCTCGCTGCAGCTTGAGGCGAGCAGATTGTTCCATATAGATCCGTCCAGGACCCTTGCAATAGCCCAGGCTCTGTACGAGAGGTCATACATATCCTATCCAAGGACATCCTCGCAGAAGCTTCCGCCAGCCCTTAACCTCCCAAGAATAATAACCTCACTATCAAAGGTCATGGCATACTCCGAGGATGCGGTCAAGCTGATAAAAGCGTCAAGGTTCAAGCCTGCAGAAGGCGCAAAGGATGACGAGGCGCATCCTGCAATACATCCAACAGGTGAAGATGCAAGGAAGCTCTCTGAGGAGGAGGGCAAGATATACGACCTTATAACAAGGCGATTCCTTGCATGCTTCGGCGAGTACTCCAAATCAGAGCGCAGGCGTGTTATCCTGGATGTTGCCGGAGACGAGTACAAAGCGGAGGGGGAGCTGAATACGTACAAGGGATGGATAGGGATATATCAATACTACAAGCCAAAGGAGATGCAGATTCCAGAATTCGGTACGGGCGAGGTGGTGGTTCCAGAAAGGATAGGCCTCAAGTCCATGAAGACCCTGCCGCCAAAGAGATACACCAAGGCAGGCCTCATCGCGCTCCTGGAGGGAAGGGATCTCGGGACCAAGGCGACAAGGTCAGAGATAATAGACACGCTGTTCAAGCGCGACTACATAAAAGGATCAAGCATAGAGGTGACGGAGTTTGGTCTGAGCATATTCGATGCGCTGTCAAGGTACTGTCCGGACATACTTGATGAGAACCTCACAAGGAAGCTTGAGAATGATATGGAAAAGATACAGAAAGGAGAGGCAACAAAATCCGATGTCATAGGTGAAGGAAAGGCCATAATCACAAAATTGGTGAGCCAATTCAGCGGAAGGGAGAGCGAGGTCGGAGATGCCCTTATGAAAGGGCTAAAGGAGAGCCAGAGCTCAAGCATAATGGGCACATGCATAAAGGACGGTGGTAACCTCGTGCTGAGAAGGTCGCGGACTGGCAAGTCCTTCATAGGGTGTGCAAACTGGCCTAACTGCACAAACACGTATTCGGTACCGCAGGGCGCACGGATAGTGCCTACCGGCAAGGTATGCGACATATGTCATACACCAAAGATTAAGGTGTTCAGGAAGGGAAAGAGGGTATTTGAGATGGACCTTGACCCGAACTGCGAGACAAAGAAGGACTGGGCAAAGACTGCGGAACAGAAGGCGCAGCAGCAACATCCATGGCCCGAGGCAGCAAAGCCCATGTCCGCAGTGCCAGCAATCAAACATGCCTCCTCCAGGCTGGCAATAACATTTCCAGATGCTGTCAGTAAAGAAAGCGCCCCTGCGTCCGTTGAAGCGCAAGAGCTAGGCACACAAAAGAAAAAATCCAGAGAGAAGGCTGCAAGGAAGAGATCAACAAAGAAAACCAACGAAGAAAAGACGGTGGAATAAATGTTCTTATATCCCAGACTATACAGAAAGCTGAAAAGAGGCCCGCAGGTCATTCTTCCAAAGGACATAGGCACCATCCTTGCACTTTCCGAGATCGATAAGGATAGCATATGCGTAGACGCCGGAACGGGGAGCGGGTGGCTTGCAGTCGCCATGGCAAGGATTGCAAGGCAGGTGTACAGCTACGATACGCGGCAGGACTTCATAGAGATAGCAATGAAGAACAGGGAGATGCTTGGCATTTCAAATCTGGAGTTCATAAACAGGGATGTAACAAAGGGCATATTGCAGAAGGACGTGGACATAGTCGCGCTTGATATGCCCTCCTCTGAGAAGGCACTGCCGAAAGTCAAGAAGGCGCTCAAGGATGGCGGGACAGTTGTTGCTTATCTGCCCCACGCCGAGCAGTTGAAGAGATTTGTAAGCAGGTTGATCCGGCTGGGATTCACCGACATCTACTCATCTGAGACAATAATGCGGGATATGCTTGTTAGGGCTGAGGGGGTGCGGCCTTCGACAAAAGGCATATGGCACACTGCATACCTGGTCTTTGCAAAGAAGCCAGCCAAATATCCAAATCCGCATCTGAGAGTACGCGGGACCACAAGCAAAATCGACGGCAGCTCTCCCATGCAAATGCCAAGTCTGCAAAGGGCAACTGTAGAAGGAAACAGGTAACTGTATAATAACTGACGGTATGACGTCAGACACTTTTATGCATTTTACTGGAACGTAGAGTGCGTCGGTGAATACCTGTCGACGGCAAGCAAATCACACAGTATGTAGATGATACTGCCATTCAAAACTGTTCTCTGAGAGCCACCATACAGTTACGGTAATTCTACTGCGTGCTTGTCGAAATTTTTACATCGGCGTTTATCTTACACGGATAATTTTTACGGTATTCCAGTCACAATTATCCTGTTTGTGTCCGGATTTCCATCAGGTCTAAGGAAGATTTCCATAGCTCTTTCAAGAATTTGTGGTCTTGTTCGGAACTGCTATTAAGAAGTAGCGCAGATCAATTTTGTCGCAAAGCCTTACGCATCGTTTTTCTTACGTCGTTTCTTATTATACGGTCGCGTACAACAGGATCCTGCATGGCTCTTGCCATTGCCCGTTCAGTATCTGTAATTACTAGTTTTTCTTTAACAGGCTTTTCGTCAGAAACCTGTTCCTTTTTCGTTGTTGACATTTAATTCACCAATTGACAACTATAAGTATATTAATATTTTTTAATGTTTCTACGTAAATGTCAAGTTCCTATTACTGTAGAAGCGACATGCATTTAAACTTTTAGATTATAAAATCATAGCTGAAAAACCGCTTCTTCCAGAGACTGAATGAGAGCGATTGCGGCATCAAAATATAAATACGTTATTATTGCAGTTGATACCCTGAATACAAAATTACTTTTTACGCGACAGAATCTTGCCTTTATTGCATTAGTGATATTGATAGCTGCAATAGCCATAAACTTCCGAATAACCATGCTTCATGACTATGGTTTCTACGAACCCGACGGATTCTATTACTATGCAGTAATAAGGGCTGCGGTAAACAACAACCTCTCACTACCTGCAGTACTAAGCACCTCCGGGTGGCCCAGCCATGCGCCTGTTGCAGAGGCGCACGGCATATACTGGCTTGTACTTGCCCCATACGCAGTGCTCCGGTACTTTGGCGTGTCCTACTATACCATAATGAGGCTTATTCCTGTGGTATTCGCACTTCTTGACATGTTTGCTGCCTACCTGCTCTCAAGATATCTCAGTAAGGATAGGCTTTTCGGACTTCTTGTAATGGCATTTATCGCGCTAAGCATGGGCAACGCTGCAAGAACCAGCGCGCTTATATTCCGAGGGGACACATTCATCACGTTCTTCTTGATAATGGCTCTTGTATTTTTTGTCGAGGTGTTCAGGCAGCAAAGCAATGAAAAGAAAACGATGTTTGCTGCTGCCACCGGCATAACCCTTGCGCTTGGAAATCTCGTATGGAATGGCTCCCCGTTTGCCGTTGCCACCTTCCTGCTTTCTTTTATAATCCTGATGCTTTTCGCATTCGTATTCAGGAATGATGCTGTAATCGAAGACGGAAAGTACATGCTTCTTGCCCTTGTCGTATGGTATGTTCTGGCAAACCTTGCAAATCTTGCAGGAATAATACCTGTGCAGCAGATGCTTGGAGTTTCGTATATACCCCTATACCTACTTGTTGCTCTTGCCTGGACAATCCTATACTATATCTCAAAGAACATGGTATCCATAATGCGCGTGCCCGCATACAGGATAGGCCTAATAATACTCGGCACGATAATCGGCATTGCAGTGTTTTTTGCGCTTGAACCAAATCTTATAACCTCAACTCTCGTGGGGAACGGATTTATATCTGCACCGGGTTCATTTGCATCAACAACACAGGAGTTGCAGCCACCGACCTTCCAGTTCCTATGGACAAGCTTCGGAATAAATCTGTTTACGTCCCTCCCCAATCTTATGCTTTCAATACCTTTCTATATGGGCATACAGAACTCGCTCTGGGTGCCATTATACGGCGGGCTGGGCCTTGTGCTTCTCGTATTGTGTTTCCTTCCATACTTCCTGATGCAGGTCTACGATTCCGGAGGTTTCCTGAGGGGCAAGGCAAAGCTCAGGCCAGATCTCAGCATACCTCTTGTTGTAGTGATGTCGTATTTCATACTGACTGCATACCTTCAAGTGCATGTAATAAGATTCAACTCCCTATTGTCCGTCCCCCTGGCAATAATATCCGCCTTTACCCTGTACTGGCTTATCCTGGCATCATTACCTGGCATTCGCTCATTCTTCAACCATCGCCAATCAGGCACCACCACGTACACCTCCTTGCAATATGCGAAGCTTAGTGCTTTCATAATTCTTGTGATAATGCTTGCAGTGGTATTCTATTATCTTTTATACGATGCAAACTTCTATTCTATCAGCCTCGTCCAAGCGGATAACATAAATCCGCTGTTCATAAGCGCAATGCGGTGGCTTGGTGCAAATTCCCCAACAAATAGTGTAGTCCTGACACTCTGGCCAGATGGGTCTGTAGCAGAAGCGATTGCAAACAGAACAGTTGTAACAGACAGCGTCGGATCCGAAAACGGGACACGGGCAACCGCATTTGCAGCATGGCTAATGAATGACACCGTCGATCCAGGATTCCTTACAAGCAACATAACCGGAAGTCCGAACTACCTTATAGCACGGACGCCATGGCTCATCGAGACCCAGGGCATATACACCGAAGCAATGATTAGCAAGAACCAATCCCTTTTCGGATATGCCCCCCTATACTCGTTCAACGAATCCCCTATAACTTCTAACACAAGAAGAATAGACTTCGGCATGGGGCAGGGACCATATCCACGTGTAGAAACCAACCTAATATACTCAAACTCTACTGGTGCTGTGTCGGGCGCGTATGCTTATATACAACCCAACCCGACCCAGTCCATTCCATTTGGGAGTCTCGCATTTTATAATGCGATCAATGGAAATTTCAGTACAATCAGTCCGATTAATCAGACTGCCACAAATGGTGAGATGTTGCTTCTTCAGTACTCTCCAATTCCAAGGCCAGGATTCTTCGTGAATCTTACAGGAGCGTATATATTTGCTCCTGGTCTTGCGCAGAGCAACATGCTTAAGTTACTCTTCTTCTGCAATGACTACTACTGCTCATGGGACAACAATAAGGCGACAATGCAGCTTGTCTATTCCAATCCGGATACTCGAATCTTCCACATAATCTATAACGAGTCTTCATCACGGAGTGGCTGAATATCCTGGCAGAAAGCATAACGCTAATAAGAGGTGCAGGCGCACCTTCTACTCTTCCTCGATGTCTTCGTCTTCTTCGTCAAATTCATCTTCGTCGAAGTCATCGCCTTCTTCATCATCTACATCCTCGTCATCGAAGTCGTCTTTTGCCATGAAATCTCACCAATATTATCGCAACTAAGCATATATTAGAAAACTATATAAACCTATTCATCTTTTGTGCCGGTCAAAATGCGAAAGCAATGCTTAAATATGCCGACTGAATAATTACATCCAACGGGCTCTTGGCTCAATGGTAGAGCATCCGCTTTGCAGGCGGAGGGTTGCGGGTTCGAATCCCGCAGAGTCCATAAAACTTCTTGGGAAAAAGTTTTATCAAGAAGATGAGGAAAATTTAGGCGACAAACACGCAAGCTGGTCTGGGTGCGATTGCGGTTTCAAAGTCGTATCAAATCAAGCCTCTGGGTGCTCCTGAACAAAGGGTTTATTGAACAGGAACTGGTTAGATTCTTCAAGGCCATAGATAACGAGAAGTTCAGGTTGCTTGCACTGCCTTGTTGAGGCTTAGAGCCCCTCGATCTTGTTGGCAAAATCAGAGTTGGGCGATTCAAGGAAGGATTTAAATGCGGTTGGATTTTTGTACTGTATGAGATTTGGGTGTAGATTGTGGCATATTTGCTCTGCCTAAACCCTTATACATTATCTCTTAATGCTGATTTTTTATTGGTTCTGTTGGTAAAAGAAGTTTTGACCACATTGATATAATGTTTACCCCTCAACGCTGATGCTATTGCAGCTATTCCTGCCATTATTGCCGCTACTATCAGCACTATGCATACCTTCTATGAATACCTAGAGCATTCCCCCAACTTCGTTGGGGGGTTGAATTGATTCTGCAGTAAATATACGCTTTGAGGAGGAAAAATACTTGACGCGACGTGATGTTCGTCGCGCCGAAGTAATTCAATGGTGAGTGTAACTTGTGAAAACCATAAAAATGTATCGGACTTCCAGTACAATTTTGAGCACATTGTGCTTGTACCCACGTACCGATTCAATGTATTCAAAAATCCGAAGACTCAGAAGATTGTTGCAGTCGTATTCAAAGAAATCGAGATGCAATACAAAATTAGAATAAAAGAGCTCTCATTTGGAGACGACTATGCACACGTGCACATAGAAGTCAACATACCGAACGCACTTTCAGTTTCACAAGTGATACAAATTTTGAAGTCGCATTCTGCTTCGAAGATATTCAGAGAGATGCCTAACTTCCGCAAGAGGTATCCGCGAGAAAGTTTCTGAGGAGGACAATATAGTAATAGTAGCGTTGGTCCTGTGGGAGAGAACATAATACAGAATTACATCAGGAAGCAGGACGTTTCTTTCGAACCTTTTATCCCAAACAGAGAAGATGCACACCAAATAAAGTTGCAATTCAACTGATGCGAGGGGTGAGATACCCCCGACGTAGTCGGGGAGGAACCCCTCGTGCAAGGGGTTCATAAGGGGACTAAGCCCCTTATTTCATAATATATGAGATAAAAAATATCTATGAGAACTATTCCGTAAAGATACCTCAGTAAAGAGGTATTTTACAGACATCCACGCGTTAATATCCTATTTTTCTCACCATTTTATATACCTTTTTGTCCTATTTCTTTTGGTTTTACTTGGGCGGACGACAATCATCTATTCGTGCTCTAGGCACATTTTGGTTGGTCGTTCTGGCCCCCCAAACAAAATAACGGGTT
>JAMCSX010000021.1 GCA_023379055.1 Candidatus Martarchaeota archaeon
GATAGAAAAATAGTGTAGTGTTAATATGGTGGGGTCAATTCCGTCCCCGCACTAAACTGCGGGGTATACCTTGACCCCACACCCCTTTAATCAAAAAGACACCGTTGGAAGCCCACGCCGTTTACGGGTGGGAGGAAGTCACACTAGCTGCAAGAAAGTAGCATGGCATCTGGGCGCCCTTTGATCTAGGCGCTTGCCTGGCTTCTGCGCCTCTTTATTACGTCTTCGATTACTATCCTGAGCCAGGGGGTGTATGCATCTGGACGCTTCCTAAGGTCACTCCTCAGTTCATCCAGAGCCATCCATTTCCAGTTCTGTACTTCAGACGGATCCGGATTTGGTGCCTTTTCATAATCCCCGAATATCACGTGGTCGTACTCGTGCTCCGTAAGATCCTTGTCCATCTTTGCCTCGTATTCAAAAGAGAACACGTCCCTCATATTGCAATCGAATCCCATCTCCTCCCTGAGGCGCCTGTGCGCTGCCTCTACAGGAGTCTCCCCTTTCCTAGGATGGCTGCACACGGTGTTCGACCACAGTCCGCCGCCATGGTATTTGGATTCTGCCCTCTGTTGCAGCATCGTCTCTCCTTTCCTATTGAATATGAATATTGATATGGCCCTGTGCAGGGTTCCGCCATTCTGATGGGCCGTCAGCTTCTCCTCCAGCCCAAGCTCATTGTCATTGTGATCTACAAGGATAACTTTTTCCATGCAACCAGATTATCTTTATTGAGGCGCATCGTTAAAAAAGTATCTTTGCACTTTGACATGGGACGTTCTGCCCCATACCCGCATTTTTTATTCCTTTCATGACAGATAATACCATGGCCAATTATTCGGTGAGGGTAAGGGATGTACGCAAGGTGTACAGGTCGGGAAACATACGGGTAAAGGCACTTGATGGCATATCATTCGCGCTAGAGAAGGGCGACTTTGCAGCGATAGTGGGCCCATCAGGCAGTGGAAAGTCAACGCTCATGAACATAATAGGCACCATAGACAGGCCAACCTCAGGCGAGGTGTATATAGACGGAATGCCAACGTCGCACATGACAGGCGACTCACTGTCGGGATTCAGGAACAGAAAGCTTGGATTCGTATTCCAGGCATTCAACTTGGTGAACGGGCTTGACGCGCAGAAGAATATCGAGTTGCCCCTTATGTTAAGTCCCATATCAGAAGAGGAGAGAAGGAATAAGGTACGCATGATGCTCTCGCAGCTTGGATTATCGGATAGGGCAGGCCTGAAGCCAACGCAGCTTAGCGGAGGGCAGCAGCAGCGCGTTGCGATAGCGCGAGCCCTCGTGAACGATCCGACGCTCATACTTGCAGACGAGCCTACAGGAAACCTTGACTCCAGGTCTGGAAGAGACGTTATAAAGCTGCTCAAGAGGATAAGCGACACTGGAAGTGTCACAATAGTGATAGTTACGCATAATCCAGATATAGCCAAGGCATGCAACAAGGTCATACACCTAAAGGATGGCAGGATAGATAAGCAGGAGGTGCGCAGGAGATGAAGGGGTTTTGGTTCATCCTTGTGGCAGCCATGGCAACGTTCGCCTATGCCTCTACCGGAGGGCCGCAGCCTGTGCCAAGCCCCCCAGGATTCTACATAAACACAACCACCCTAACACTGTGCAAGGGCATGACCAATAACATCCCCATAACTGTAACGAATCTCGGGACGGGCTATCTTGGACAGATGCAGAATCTTCAGCTCGCGATAGTAGATTCAAAGGGGATATTCTCGGGCACAGGAAACGGAGGGTCCGTAAACCCGGGCTCGTCGAAGACGGTTAACCTGCCGGCATTTGTCGACGCGAATGCCTCGCCATTCATAAACACCGAGGTATCCGTCAACTTTTATTTTGACAACATATACACGGACAGCGAGATAAGGAACATCACATTTGGCACGACATCATGCCCCCAGCCACTGAGCGCGGCCCTGTCTCAGAAAGTCCTTACCTCTGGGGAGATAGAGAACGTTACGCTTAACTTAACAAATTCGGGGTTCACAACGCTGAATTCCATATCTGCAAGCGTGATATTTCCGCAGTCTGACGTTGCATGGCTCGGAAGCACGCCGATAGAGATAGCTTCCATTCCCCCGAAGAGCAGGGTAAGCATACCTTCGAGGATCTATGTGTACAACGGCGCGGGCCAGGCATTTGGCGCCAATCTCTCCGTGGACTACTATAACGGCAGCAGGGCCATGCAGGTGTGGGACAGCATTGAGATCCTCTCTGTCGGAATAATAAACGTCACGGCCTCGAGCTTTACCATATCCCCTGCAATGCCCCAGGCAGGCGGCGTGTTCTCGGTCTCGTTTGTGCTCACTAACATAGGGACTGCAAGCGCCTCGGCGGTTACAGCGACTGCGGTACCGCCAAAAGGCTTCATGTCGTTCGGATCCAACAGCGTGTTTGTCGGGGATATTGCAGTGGACAGCCAGACCCCGGTTACCATAACGTTCGTCTCGGTCAATGCCACGAATGCCGGCACGTATGGCATGCCCATAAGGATAAGCTACCTGAACAGCCTAAGGGACAACATAAGCCAATACATAACTGTTCCGGTTACGGTGCTTTCAGCAACGCCGCACCAGCAGGTATCGCAGGTGCAGGGATCTGGATACGGCACAATACTGTTCGTATTGTCCATAATAATAGCGGTTATGGCATTCCTCCTTTATCAGGACAGGAGACACTGGAGAAAGGGCAGAAGATGAACGCGAAGGACATGATATGGCTTAGCTACAGGGATCTCGGCGAGAAGAGGGCAAGGACTGCGCTGACCATAATGATGGTCGTGATAGGCGTTGCGTCCATCATAGCGCTGGTCTCGCAGACGGCTGGCATAGGAGCGAGCATAAAGGACTCGCTCTCGTCCCTTGGCCCAATGTCGATGATAGTCACCTCCACCGGACAGCAGGGATTCACTGTTGCTGACACAGCCAGGATAGCTTCGCTGCCGGGCGTGGTCTCTGCAACGTCAGTGCTTACGGGTAAAGCTGCGGTATTATCGAACGGGCGCAACATATCCGCAACGCTGATAGGCACAAGCCCGCAGGGGCTTGAGGAGCTGCTTGGATCAATAAACCTGTACAACGGATCAGTATACCAGAATACAATATCGCCTGCTGCGCTTGCGGGATATGGCATTGCCTTCCCTTCGGCCACTGCCGGAAGACAGAACATATTCATAGGCGAGGCTGTCTCGCTTTATGTTCCAGGCAGAATCGGCGGCATTACGCTCCCTGTGGAGGGGATACTTCAGAGGTATGGGAACCTGATAGTGCCAGTGGACTCTGCCATTATGATGTCGCTACCTGCATCTGAGGCGGTTATGCGAAGAACCTCGTTCAATATCGTACTCGTAAAGGCTGCAAACGCATCAGACGTATCTGTGCTGGCGGGGCTGATAACTGACATATACGGGAATTCAGTAAGCATAGTTACAGCGCAGCAGATACTGAAGATAGCCGATTCGATAATAGCGCAGATAAGCACCCTGCTTGCCATAGTTGCTGGAATCTCGCTTCTTGTGGCTGCAATTGGAATAATGAACATAATGCTCATAGCGGTCTTTGAGAGGACGCACGAGATAGGGGTGTTAAGATCCATAGGCTTTACATCGAGGCAGGTTCTGACCATATTCCTCTTCCAGGCGCTGCTGATAGGCGTAATAGGAGGCGTGCTTGGGATAGCAGCGGGCATAGGCGCGTCCTATGGGCTTGCTTCGGTTTTCACGCACGCGGCATCTGCAACAAACGCAAATGCGAGCATCTCTGGCAGCCAGGGGGTGGGATTCGGTGGCGGGGGATTCGGTGTCGGAAGCGGATCAGTATTCACATACGGGCCGGTGTTTGATGCAGGCACACTTGTGATGTCGCTCTTGATTGCCGTACTTGTCAGCCTCGCTGCCGGAATTTATCCGGCGTATAGGGCTTCCAGGCTCGAGCCGATAGACGCGCTCAGGGAGCTTTAGGATAGTCAGACTATGGAGATCCTGTAGTTTCCCCCGATATCCCTGAATCCGGAATCCCTTGTCACTAACAGCTCCTTGTTTGCCATGGCAGTTCCGGCTATAAGTATATCATTTTCATTGATTGCCTTTCCTTGCAGCTTGAGATTGCCGTATATTTTTGATGATTCATCTGCCGCATCGCTATCGAAATAATATATTTTCAATGTGGACAGGAGCTCTTGCGCTATTTCCCTTTTGACCTTGTCATGGTGCCTAAGCAATTCGTACTCGGTTATTGAGGTGGTAGACAACTTCTCGTTGCTTGAGTACGATTCTACTAATGCAATGATCCCAGTGTCGCCTTTAAGGTAATCTATCAAGATGCTTGTATCGAAACATACCATTGAGTCACCAATTTGAGGACCTCCCATAATTCCTGTCCCTTTCTGACGCTATGACCTTCGTGACATCCTCCCACCCGTAAACGGCGTGGGCTTCCTCTGCGTTCATGCAATCACTGCATCCTGCAAAGGATGTGTTTTATCGGTTCTCAGTTCTTCGATAGTCGCCTCCTGTTGAGGTCTTATATTATCTCCCTGAGCGTGACTTCCCCTCTGTCCGAGGGTAGCTCTGTTGAGTATGTTTATTGATGCGTTTATGTCCCTGTCCTTCTGCATACCGCATCTATTGCAGATGTATGTTCTTTCCGAGAGTGGCATCTCCTGAATGTTGCCACAATTACTGCATTCCTTTGACGTATTTTTTGCATCCACTTTGACTACACCCAGACCAGCACTTTCAGCCTTGTATGAGAGGAGTTGGATGAACCTGTTCCATGAAGCGTCTTGTATTGAACCTGCCAATCTGCAGTTCTTCACCATGTTTTGGATATGGAGGTCTTCCACTGCAAATGAAGTATATCCTGAATTCACAAGAGTGTCTGAAAGTTTATGCAGGTAGTCATCTGACTGGCTTGTCGAGTATTCGTATGTTCTTTGAAGCCTCGCCTTTGCTCTTTCTCTTCTCTTGGAGCCTTTGTTCCTTCTTGCAACTATCTTCTGCCACTTTGCAATCTTCTTTCTTTTTTGTTGCATGAAGTTTGGCTTCCCTATCTTTGTTCCGTCTGAAACTGCAACGAATGAGTCCAGTCCCAAGTCTATCCCGACTGGATTTGTGTTCTCCACTTGTGGAACTTTGATTTCGTGTACTTGTTTAGCTCGTAATCCAAAACACTCGCACTTGTTTAGCTGATAGTCAAGTAAATGCGTAGCGGCGCACAATATTTCTGTTGCATCTGTGATACAATTCTGGGGAAGAGTATGAATCTGGATGCAACCGACCAATGAAGAACTGTTGGAGATCATAGAGTCACAGAAGAAGATCATAGACTCACAGAAGGAAACCATAGGCTCACAGAACAAAGAGATACACGAATTGAAAGAAAAAATTGATAGAGTAGAGAAAGAACTTCGCAGATACAAGAATGAGAATAACCCTTCTTCTGCAAACAAACACCTAAAGGCAATACGCAGGGACTCCGTGCGAAAGGAGGTAAAAGAGGTGCGCCATTCGGGCACAAAGGCACTACAAGAGATCAGAAACCTGATGAAATCAACGATGTGGACACGGACGAATGTCCTAACTGCCACAGCGATGACCTCGAAGATGTGGATGTGCTGAAAAGAACGGTAGAAGAAATCCCTGTTCCTGTAGCACCGAAGATTACGGAAGGCCACATACACAAAAAGAAATGCAGGAACTGCGGTAAGGTGTTTATTCCGCCACAGAATGAAATGCCACTGAAAGGAAAGTTCGGGATAAACCTGATGATACCCATACTGATGATGAAATTCGTTCTGCGGGGGCGCTCTGCGCAAGACAGCATCGTTTCTTCAGCGGGGATTTGCCTTTACGATAACACCAGCGGCAGTGAACTCTATAGTGAAGAGGGTTCGCATAACATTGCTTACGGCATCGCCTTTGAATAATACTGAATGCATCTGCACTACGCTTTTTTTACCCATACGAACTCCTCGTTATTCACATTCCCGAAATACTTTGCTCCATGCTTCTCCAATAATCTTTTCTTCTGCTCAAACTTATAGTCGTCAAGCTGGGGCTTGTGTAGGCCTATCACAAATTCCTTTGATTTATTTAACAATTCCTCTGTTAATAATGATAGTTCACAGCCTTCGCAGTCCATCTTGAGAACATTTATATCATTAGGCATATCAGCCAAGCTGCTTAACATAACCGAGTTTTTTAGGATATGGTATTTCTGCTTGATGGTTTCATATGTGGTTTTGTATTCCTGCTCCTTCTCCAGCAAATAAACATAATCAGCTCCGTTCATCAGGTAGAACAATGCGGGTAAAAGAGGTGCGCCATTCGGGCACAAAGGCACTACAAGAGATCAGAAACCTGATGAAATCAACGATGTGGACACGGACGAATGTCCTAACTGCCACAGCGATGACCTCGAAGATGTGGATGTGCTGAAAAGAACGGTAGAAGAAATCCCTGTTCCTGTAGCACCGAAGATTACGGAAGGCCACATACACAAAAAGAAATGCAGGAACTGCGGTAAGGTGTTTATTCCGCCACAGAATGAAATGCCACTGAAAGGAAAGTTCGGGATAAACCTGATGATACCCATACTGATGATGAAATTCGTTCTGCGGGGGCGCTCTGCGCAAGACAGCATCGTTTCTTCAGCGGGGATTTGCCTTTACGATAACACCAGCGGCAGTGAACTCTATAGTGAAGAGGGTTCGCATAACATTGCTTACGGCATCGCCTTTGAATAATACTGAATGCATCTGCACTACGCTTTTTTTACCCATACGAACTCCTCGTTATTCACATTCCCGAAATACTTTGCTCCATGCTTCTCCAATAATCTTTTCTTCTGCTCAAACTTATAGTCGTCAAGCTGGGGCTTGTGTAGGCCTATCACAAATTCCTTTGATTTATTTAACAATTCCTCTGTTAATAATGATAGTTCACAGCCTTCGCAGTCCATCTTGAGAACATTTATATCATTAGGCATATCAGCCAAGCTGCTTAACATAACCGAGTTTTTTAGGATATGGTATTTCTGCTTGATGGTTTCATATGTGGTTTTGTATTCCTGCTCCTTCTCCAGCAAATAAACATAATCAGCTCCGTTCATCAGGTAGAACAATGCGCTTGAGCCGATATCTGCGCCGATGTCCAAGACTTTCTTCCCTTTCCAATCTATAGAGCTGTAGCTCCAAATATAATCGTAGAAATCTACCCACTTGCATAAGGGCTTAAGCTCTATTTCCAGCTTGGCATATTTGAGGTGCTGGAGCCTTTGCGTGAGCGTGAGTTTGGGTGTGTAGTTGTTCATTTCACCGCCTTATTAAGCATATCCTCCATCTTCGCCTTATATTCTTCTGTACTCTGAGAACCTGCGGCACACTGCCATACTTTAATGCTAACTTGTCATACATGCCAAAAAGATAATCATTATGTAAGAGTATTCTTCCCGTGTATATCATCAGAGCGCGTAATTGTTCATATTGTTGTACAAATATTTTTAACTGTTGCGCAGACTGACTAAGTTTTATTTGGCTTGGACTACTGTTCCTACTGTTTCCTATGCTTATCGTGATCTTGGGAGGGGGCTGCACGTAACAAATGAAACAGACAGAATAAGGCAATTCCGAATCCAGGAATTGACAGGGCAGTCCCAATTCGAGTTATCCATAGAAAGCATTATATATCTGGGAAGAGATAGTTTCCTGACGTAAATCTGACTTTTCAGTGAACACTATGCGCATACTTTTGCAGTTCCCGGAAGGGCTTAAGCAGGAAGCCCTAAAGCACGCGGAGAAGCTCGAAGCGGAGGGACACGAGGTATTCATATCCGCATCGCCCACGTTCGGCGCATGCGACCTTGCAATAGACGAGGCAAAGAACATCGGGGCAGAGAAGATAGTGCATTTCGGCCATGCGGAATTCCACAAGGTAGACTTCAATGTGGAGTATGTGCCGTATTACATCGATGCTGATCTGCGCATACTTGACAGGTCGGAAGAGCCGCTCAGGCAGTATAAGAGGGTAGGGCTTGTTACTACAATACAGCATATGCACCAGCTAGGCAAGGTCGAGGAATTCCTTAGGTCAAAGGGAAAGGAGGTGGTCATAGGCAAGCCCTTTGGATTCGCAAAGGAAAGGGGCCAGATACTTGGCTGCGACGCAGGAAGCGCTGCCACGATAGACAGGGACGTGGATGCGTTCGTTTACTTCGGAGGCGGAATGTTCCATCCGCTCGGGGCGCTGCTCATGACCACGAAGCCGTTCCTTGTGATAGAGCCGTTTGCAGGCACCGTCGAGTTCATTGACAGGTACAGGGAGATATATAGGAAGAGAAGCAGGGGCAGAATACAGGCGTCTGTTGATGCGAGGAGGTTCGGGATACTGGCAAGCACAAAGAACGGCCAGGATAACATGCCCATGGCAAGGATACTGAAGTCGAGGATAGAGGCTGCTGGCATGACTGCGGCCATACTCGTATCGAACACGTTCAACTTTGAGTCCCTTGACAACATGCTTGAATTTGATGCATTCGTAAATACTGCCTGCCCACGGATTGCAATAGACGACCCTGACAGGACTAGAAGGCCGCTCCTGAGCGCCAATGAGCTTAATGAGGTGCTTAGAATAAAGGATGATCTCAAGGCCGGCAACTGATCCTGCTAAAGCCTGGGCTAAACAGCAATTGAATAAAAAAGAAAGGAAAAGAAAAAAAGGAATCCTGAAAATATCAGCCTGCCTTCAATGTTATCGTTGCCAGTTCGGTGTAGTAGGGGGTTCCTCCGGAGACGGTCTGGTACTGTATCCATAGCTGTCCGGAATATGACGAACCTACTTTTGCCGACGGATTGGTTACCGAGATGGTGACTGACTGGGGCTGGCCTGCGCTAAGCCCTCCCGATACAACGTTTGCTGTGCCGCCGTTTCCTTGGCCAAGGAATAGCGTACCTACGACTGATGTGCCTTGAGGCACAAATGCAATATTAGATGAAACCCACGTCTGTCCTATCTGGCCTACCTCCACTATAAGATTTCCTGATACTGCACTTAACACAGGGTTAGTGCACTCGAACCCAGGCTGAGGCAGACACTGGGTCCCTAATGGATTCCCGCCCAGTATTCCCAATGCGAACAGTGCAACCATGACCACGGCAATTATCAGTATTGCCCACCCATAGGTCATCAGATATTCCATTGCGCTTTGCAATTTGAAGTTTTTCATAACATACCACACATTACTTCCTATTATCCTAAAGTAAGTATTTAAATGTTACTGTGACCCTGCTCAAAATGCAGTATCTCTGTCATGACCCCTTCCAGTTGTATCCTTGCAGAATCCTGCTTCCTCCTGAAGTCCGGGAGTATGGAATTCGAGAAGCGCATGTGGAGCGTTGAATCGTATATGTCTGACATTAGATTGTAGTAGAGCTTGGCATCGTTCCCCTTTCTCTTCCTTAGGGACTCTATGGCCTCCCTTTTCAGCTCGCCTATGACGTCCATCAGCCCGAGAAGATATGGCACTTCGCCTTCCCTTATCTGCTCCATTGTCGGCATCTTCTTGTTTGACAGTATGCCGTGCAGTATCATGGCCTCTGAATACTCCTGATGTGCCTGAAACGTATAGTATTCGAAACCCTTTTCAGATGCCTCAAGCCGCGACTTCAAGGCCACAAGATCCCTTATCATGCCTGACGCCTTGCCAGGGCCTGAAGCGTGCATTAATGCTATCACTTTACCTGCAGTGCGTATGAGATCGCGTGCAGTCTGCATTGCCACGTCCCTTCCGTGCTCCAGGTCTATAACCTTCTTCTCGATGCGGTCGATTCCAGGTATCATGCGCTCATCTTATTCCATTTCTCCTTCCGCATTCAAATAGGTATTCTTTGCGTGCTGCAAGTTAATAGCCCTTTGTTAGGCTTGTGCCGAACGCTTTGGGATTCGGGGGGGAGTTTGGCATAATAGGCGAATTTATATAAGTTATCATTTAAAAGTTTATATGGTGAAATGGCATGGTAAAAACAACAGTAAACCTCGATACTGAGGTATACGGGAAACTTGTAAGCGAAGCGGTTGAAAAATACGGGACTACCAAGACACTTTCAAGGATAATAAACGAAAAACTCAGGGCTTCGGCAGTAGTAAAGAAGCCAGGATATGACATAGTAAAGAAAACAGGAGGCATGTGGAAGGTTAAGGAGACGGGATCCGGATACACAACTAGAATAAGGTCTGAGTGGGAAAGGCGTCATGAAAGGGATTCAAATGGATGACATCCTTTTTGATACAAGCATAATAATAGACCACTTGCGCGGTGTCAGATCAGCTTCGGACCTCATGTATAAGGTACAGGCTGGGGAGATGTCGGGCTTTATATCGGTGATTACAGAAGCCGAACTTCTTGCAGGCAAAGATGGCGGAGATGAGAGGAGGGAACGGTACATGTCGGATCTCTTAGATCTGTTTATCAAGATCAGTGTTGACTCGCATATAGCCAAAGTTGCCGGTGGATTCAAAAGAAAGTATAATGTGCTTCTTCCAGACTGCATAATTGCGGCAACGGCATTCGTTCAGGGATATAGGCTCCTCACAAAAAATACGAAAGATTTTGAAAGGATAAAGGAAATACGCGCGGAGGCACCTTATTGATTCAGGCAACGTCTGACCTTGCAGCTTCGAAGAGGTATTGCTGCGCATATCCGCAGTATTCCCCCCACAGTTCAGTGGAGAGCGCGTGTATCTGTCTTATGCTTCTCTTCTTCCCATTGAAGTATATCCTCTCCATTGTGCGCTTTATCCATACATCAATGGGGAATGCTTCAAATTTATTGTATCCAAACAGAAGTATGCAGTCGGCGACCTTGTCCCCTATGCCGTCAAGCTCCATGAGGCTGTCCTTTGCATCCTGGTACTTCATGCGGTACAGCCTCTCAGGCTCAAAGCTGTGTGAGAACTGCTCCGCAACATGCTTTATGTAGCGGTCCCTGAAACCCGTGCCGCATGCCCTTATATCGGATAGCCCAGCGCGCGATATCCGCTCGGGACGTGGGAACATCCTACACCCCATTTCGTCCGCTTCGCCGAACCTCTCGGAGAGGTTTAGGATTATGCCACGTATTCTCTTTATGTTGTTGAACTGCGACACCACGAAGCATAGGCAGGCCTCCCATGGCTCGCTCTTTGTTATCCTCATTCCGCGGAATGACCGTATGGCATTGCGCATGAACCCATCGGTGCCTATACTTTCGTATATCTTATCAAGGTCATGGCGCAGCCCGAATCTTGAACATATCTCTTCCCTGGCAGACCTGCTGTCATACTTGCCCGAGAATGAATAGGTTATCCTTCCGGTTTTCCTGCTGTGGCTTAGGCTTATCCACCCGTGCCTGGCGGGATATGATGCGTCCTCAGTGTCTTCCCTTGCCCCGAACATGCCGTAGAACGTGAGGGGCTGCCCGCTTGAGGCAGTATGCCAGAGGCTGAAGTCCTTTGCAAGCATGCAATCGATAGTGTATCGCTCAGTCAAGTTTTAAATATTGCTCTGGATTAGATATTAGGTTATTTGGTGGAAGAGAAGCTGTCAGTGCTCATATTTTCAAGGAACGACGTTAAGGACGCTCTTGCGCTGATAAGGGATATGTACGGCATTGCGGATGAGATAGTTCTCGTGGACTCGAGCGACAGGAAGCTTCACCTTGGTCTTCTTGCATCGAAAAAAAGGCTTGGACTGGCGAAACTCAGAATATTCTATACCGTACCCCTAGGATATCCGGATCCGCTCAGGATGTATGCGCTTAAGAAGTGCAGGAACAGGTGGGTGCTTCTCCTTGACACTGACGAAGAGCTGTCGGATTATGGGAAACTGAACATAAAGGAGAGGATATCGAAAACCCGGGCAAGCGCCTTTGCGATCAGGCGATACGAGAATTACACTGGAAGGCCAGTTGGCGGTTTCTTCACATGGCAGGTTAGGCTTTTCAGGAAGGACAGGGTGGGATTCAGGGGGATAGTGCATGAACAGCCTGCAGTCAACGGCGATACCGAAAGGCTTCCTAAAGACTTTTACATAGGGCATCTTGCATCGCTTAAGGGAAGGTCAAGCACCGAGTACAGCAAGATGGAGATTTTTGACAGGATGTCGTACGGCGTTGCGCGTGAGAGGCTGATGGACTACTTCAATAAAGTCATGATTCCGGAGCATGGGAACATACGCGATACGCTGCTTGGCAGATTCCTGGATAGGTGGCAGCGGGTATATAGGGACCTGGTTGGCAGGAACGACGGCGACGAACTGAGCAGGTTTGATTATTTGGTCTTCTTTGCGCTTGTAGATACGGGATATAGGATAAGGGATGGCCATATCCTTGGCATCCTGGACATATACGCAGGAAGGAGCAAATACATTGACAGGATAATCTCCGCTGGTGGCAGCGGCTCGGGGGAGATCTTTGAGATATCAAAGATAATAAACATTGTAGGCATAACGAAGTATCTTGGACTTGGCTCTGAAAGGACCATAGAGCGGCTGAATAGGAAGTATGCAGGAGCTGCAGGAGGCACTGACTTGCTTATAGGGCTGCTGAAGAAGCGCTATGAGAGGGGGAGAAGATGGCTGGATTAGACATAGTCATGGTAAACGGGATACGGCCATGCGCAGGAAGCGGAGACGGCATAACAGAGTACGCTTACCAGATGTACAGGCAGCTTGCAACGCGGAATCGCGTGGGCCTGGTATATTCCATTGAGAGGCCAAGAAGGAACGACGCAGTGGGACTCATACGCATAAATTCCATGCTGGGCAGGCGCGCAAGATCGGCGGCTTCAACAAAGCATGACATATTCCATATCGTAAACCAGGAGGTTGGATTTGCTGCACGTGACATAAAGAGAAGGAATCCGAAAAACCGGGTGATAACAACCATACATGACATATCAAGGTTCGAGAAGGGCCTGCACAGGGGCAGGCTTCAGTCAGCTTTCAGCGTCATGGTAAGGAGAAGCGTTACAAAAGCAGTGGAGAATTCGGACTTTCTGATATTCAATTCTGAGCAGACAATGGAAGAAGTGAGGAAGAGGTTTAGGGTAAGGAGAGGTGCGGTAGTGAACATAGGGATAGGCAATGAGTTCAGAACAAAGAAATCCGCGGGGAAAAGCAGCGGTTTCAGCGTAGGATACATAGGTTCCTTCGCCTATCATAAAAATGTAGTAATGGCGCTAGAGGCTGCAAACGCGCTGAAGAAGGGTAACATACATTTTCAGATTTATGGCACAGGGATGGAGAGGGATAATCTGTCGGCATACGCACATGCGCACAGGCTAAACAATCTGCGGCTTATGGGATTTGCCCCCGAGCATGGTAAGGTACATATCTACGACAGTTTCAGCGCATTTGTCTTCCCAAGCATGTACGAGGGCTTCGGGCTGCCGATCATCGAGGCGCAGGCGCGCGGGCTTCCAGTCATAATATACAAATATGGAAATATATCCAGGGAGATACGGAGATACTGCTTCGAGGCGGAGGATGCAGAGCATATGGCAGGGATAATAGAGGAGATCAGGGATAAGGGATATGATGGGAAAATGAGAAGGAAGGCCACAGAATATGCAAGAAGCTTCACGTGGGAGAAGTGCGCCAGGGAGACCGAGAGTATCTACAGAAAGGTTGCAGGAAAGTAGGGACATTGCCAGTCATGACATGCAACGCTTAGAGCGGGCCGTAGAACGAGGTTTTTCCGTATTTTATTCCCCAGACCCAGTCGCCATAGGACCAGTGCCACCACTCCATCTCGTAGTTTGCGAAGCCAGCACCGGTCATTGCACTTATTAACAGGTTGCGGTTCTCCCTCTGCCGAGGACCGATTTCACCTGCGTCAGTATGCGAGCTCTGCCCTGTGGTGTTGATGCCTGACCCCATGTCCAGCTCATTTCCCTCGGCATACTGTATTGTAAGGTCAAGCACTCCGCCAGTAGAGTGCGGAGGAACCATCTTTTCCGGGTTTGCAACCCACTTGTCTGTCTCATCTTCAGCCTCCCTGTCAGTGGCTCCGGGATGGGCCTTCTTGAACTCGTTGAAATACTGGGAGTATATGGCTTTCTGTGCTGAGAGGGGCCTGTAGCCGTCAAGTATCTTCAGCCTGTATCCCTTAGGCAGCGATTGCTGCGCAAGGTGCAGTCTCTCTGCCGCACCCTTCCTTAATCTGCACTCGCCGGGCGCAAGCCCCTGCGCCAGCCTTGATGTCTCCTCCATCCTCACCACTATCTCCGCGTCGTAGTCCCCAAGGTTTACCATAGGCTCGCCGCATTCTGCTATAATCGGCTTGTGGCTCTCCCAGAGTTCCACTATTGTTGGCATGCTATCGTCTTGCAAGCGACTTTATCGTAGTCTCTATGTACGTGCCGTCTGCGAGGTTCTTCAGTATCTCTTCCCTCCCGAAGGTTATGTATCCTAACGGAAGCCCGTGGAGGGTCTCGTCCTCCCCGTCGCCATATCTTACCCCGAATACCTCGTGGCCGTGAGTTGTCAGCGTAAGTTCGCCTGCAACCTTTGCTGAAGCAGATTCGTCTGCAATGCCTAGCCATTCGACCTGCCTCTTTATCTCCCTGAGGGAATACTTTTTCCACGCGATGTTGCCAAGATGCTGTATCTGCGGGCCTGTGCACGTTGCCAGTATGATTGCAGGCACTGTTGGTATCACCTCACCCTTCCTCATCGCGTCGTATATGTCTGCTGCGGGTATGCTTCTGGAGACAGTCCTCTTCTCGCCTTTAAGATCTGCATAGGAGTAGCTGAAACTAAAGCAGCTGCCATCGAACTCCACCTTTGTCCTGCGGCCGTCAGGCGCTATCGCCTTGACATAGCCACTAACCTCGAATTCGCTTCCGCCAAGGGGCATCTCGTAGAAATGCTTGCCGTAAAGCGTTCCGAGCACTTCGAGAGTGTCGGCTACCTTGCCAATCATGCTGCTGAAGTTGACCTCTTTCACAAATCCCACGGCGCGGCCTTCGTGAGCAATCTCCCATCCCCCATTGGCTATGCTGATTGAATCCGGGCTGCCTGCAAGAAGAAGCTGCAGCCCAGTCCTCATTGAGGCTATGGCTGAAGGCACTATGCTTTTTGCGCTAATTACAAGCTCGTGCTCGGCAGTGCCGTGGCCGTGGCCTGGAAAATTTATGAAACGCATAGCGCTGGCTGCATCGCTGCTGCCAATATGCCCTGCAATGCGTGATGACGCCTCCCTCCACCCCCTCTGCACGGTATTCTGGTAGCCTTCTATTACGGATAATACTTCTGAGACCCTCCCTGCGGCATCCCCATCGAATACACGCTTAAGCTCGGTTTCAAGCACGCTTAGGTTTATGGTTGGGGCATTTGTGGGCTGAAGGTTGTATGCAATATCTCCCTTTAGGAATGCTGGCCTCAGATTCCCGGAAGCGCCGAATTGCAGCCTGTGCCCTACGCCGAAGTCGTCTTTTGGTATGGCCATGTCATATACTGCGCACACCACCTCCCCGAGGCCAATGCCCGCGCTCCTTGCAATCTCGTATGTCTGATGGTTTGCATTCAGGAACAGCGATGGTATCGAGGGATCTGTGTGCGTGTGCGAGGTCATCAGCCTTGCATTCCATATCTTCCTTGCCTCTGGAAACCTTGGCTCCTGGCAAAACCGCCTTATCTTCTCTATATTCTCGCCCAGGATGTCCCCCTTGTGTGACCTGCCTTCGCGCCTTACACCATGATGTATAAGGTCTCTTTTCTCCACATATTTTGCTCCGCTACCCATATTCGGCACCTATTTAACAGAAAAGTGTATTTTAGTAGTCATATAATCAAGCCATGAATGAACAGGAGAGATTCCGTGCTTTCAGGCATACGCCAAAAAACCAGGGAAGATGCGTATCTGGCCAGCCATGTACAGGTATGCTGGCGTCATGCCAATGTCAGTGCAATGTCGACTCCAAATCTGCATGATTTAAGTTACGCATCTGCTCATATTTAAGCTTTTCGCAGGCAGCGGCTTTGCTAATAAATCCTGCTAATTAATCGCATTTATTAGCATAGGAGGGAATTTGTTAGCAAAAATCTAGCAATAATATGAAAATATCCTCAAGGGTTAAATACTCAATTACCTATCAAATAAATTATGGTAAAATATATCTTCATAGACGAAAGTGGAGATTTAGGTCTAAATTTCAGATCTTCAAGATATTTAGTTTTAGCTGCTTTAATTATAGATGAACCTAAAAAACTTGATCGTATCATAAGAAATATGCGTAGAAACAAATTCAAACGGGAATTAAAAGGTGCATCTGAAATAAAAGCTAATTCTTCTTCTACTGAAGTTAGGTTACATCTCCTTAAACAACTTGAACCAACAAATGGAAGAGTAGTGTACATGATTCTTGAGAAGAAAAGAGTTTATAGTGAATATTTACAAAAAAATAAAGACAAATTATATAATTTCGTTGCTGGTAGATTAGCTAGAAATATGAATATACCAGATGGTCAGATAATAGTAAGGATTGATAAATCTAAAGGAAAACAGCTCCTTCAACAAGATTTTAATCAGTATTTTGAAAGCTCCCTGAATGAAATAGATATACATGATGTAAAAATATTTCATAGCGACTCTGCATCGTGGTCTGGTTTGCAAATAGCAGATATGTTAGCGTGGTCGTGTTTTCAGAGATATGAATATAGTAATAGTACGTACGTCAATGCTGTTAAATTAAGCCAAGAATTCTATGAAGTTTGGGAAAAAAACCGTAACAGAACCAAAAGCACATAAAGCGTGCACCTCAAGGTACACTGGCTTTTAGGCTTTGCCTGTTACACTATATTCTTACAGTAATGATTATTAAAGCTTTCTATCTGACGTCGCCAATGTATATCCTGAAATAAGGTTCTCACGACAAACCGTCTGAGGCATTTGACTTTAAAGGAATTAATACGAGTCCGCGACACAAATATCATGGGAAAACTGAACAACAGAAAGATAGCACTTGCTCAATAACTTGTGGTAAAACAGGAAATCAGGAAAGTCTTCTCATCGTAAGCAACAATCGAACAGGTTCATCATGCAAATTGACTGATTCTGGAATTACGGTATGGCTACGGGACATGCAAGGAGTTTTACATGGAAAGAATGAAAAAAGGAAACATTAAAAGTTTATTATGGTAGTTTATATCAAGGTTTGGCAATGGACAAGACCCAGATTAAAGAGTATTTGGAAGAGGGGGCGAGGCTAAGGAAGCTTGTTAACGTAGATGAACTCTATGAGATAGGCATGGAGATTGCAGAACGCATGATAAAAGGCAAGGCAACGCTTATGATATTTGGGAATGGCGGGAGCGCAGCAGACGCACAGCACATAGCTGAGGAGTTCTTCTGTTATTGCAGCAGAAGGCATAGAAATCCACTGCCGGCCATTGCA
>JAMCSX010000022.1 GCA_023379055.1 Candidatus Martarchaeota archaeon
GTTTGTAGGCAGCCTTTTCTTTTTGGCTGTTGCTGCTGCGTTATGGGGAGTGGCATCACCGCCTAATCTGTGGGCAGGCGGGCTTGCAAGCGGAGCATTCTGGGCTACTCTATTGTATGCTGTTGCAGTATTGAGCGCGGTATCGCTGTTCTTCACAAGTCTTGTGCAGTTCGGAAGCAAGAGTGGATCAGTGTCATGGAAGGCGCTTAGGGCAACAACAGTCGCAGGATTCGCATTTGCAGTACTCTCTGCAACAAACCAGACATTGTTCGCAGCCACAATAGTGGGATTTGTAATAGCTACTGTGGGCGGCGCGCTTGCATTGAAGAACTGGAGAGAGCACAGGTAAGCTTCAGACTTTATTTTCTTTTATTGTTTCTTTTTATTACATTCTAGGAATATCCTAGAATAACGCAGATATTATTAGAATTGTAGAATACATTCAATACAAAAACATTGCCTTCTTTTCTGTCTATGATGTGCAAGCCTCAGCGGCTTTCTTCAGAAGAAGATAGTGACAATTGCGTATGGATTCAAGGAAAGCCATTATGCTGCATTAAAACAATTGCTTATTTCTGCCTTGCCACATTCCTCAGCTCCGCAGCCATGTCATCAAATGTCGGCGCACGCCTTGAGTAGACTCTTTTTGCAAGGTCAACTTCATTTATGGGCCTCTGTAGCGTCGAAAGCATATCTGAAAGCTGGCCAGATAGCAGAGGGGACACATTTTTCTCCCCTATCACGTTCTTTATAATGAAATGTAAGTCGTACATATCCCTGATCTCCGCCCTATCCATATATGCTGCGATCTTCTCAAGAGCTATTGCAGAAGGGCTTATCGAGACTATGTCAATTGTTGAGCCATCCACGTTTGTATAAGTGGATATTACTCCTTCAACAGGTGTCCTTCTTATCTCAAACCCTGAGGAATGCTCTTTTCCGTCAATAATGGCCGTAAGCCTGGCAAATACTACATTGCCGGTATCCTTGAACTTTGCTACTTCTAACCCTTCTCTCTTGAAGGCAGGTATTAGTATGGTCTGCGTATCGGCCATTTGCGAATATATATCAACATCGCACGAGAATCTTCCGCTGCCGTAGCACCTCCATATCTGCGAGCCCCCGTGGAGCACGGCGTCTGGAAGGCCATTATTACCGAATAGTAAATTGATTATTACATCTTGTACCTGCGCACATAACTTCTGTTCTACTTTCAGACCAGGCGATTTTTCTATCGTAATTGCTGGCATCAGATTACCAATAATTATCAGGAGTCTTCTCATATTTAAAGATAACTACAAGTTACAATTTTTGAGTAATATTTGTTACAATGGCACTTTATAGCCAATGCACGGTTGAATGAATCAGTCTGAAATAAAATGCAACAGTGTTTCATACCTGATTTATGAGATTACAACCTTTTCAGGTCACCATTCCCGCAGCCCTACATAATCATGTGTTACGGATTTCTTTCTTATCTTTATCGAACTCCTGATACTGTGTTTGTCTAGAAATCCAAACATTACATGTGTGTCAAATGCACCATCCCCTCCAAAGTTTGTAACGTGCTTCTTCCGTTATTGTCAAACACAGGAGGTCTTCCACTTTGGGGTTTACCAGAGAGGTCCTTTTCTTCTCCCCATCGTTTTATCCATCCATAGATTGAATCTTCGTCTACGCAGAAGGTTTCTGCAACAGGCAATTGGAAAAGATTGACAGTAGTCGGACCTATGGGGCTTTGTTAAATAACCATCGGTTTTGACTGACTTATTTAACACTTTTCTTACTTTTTAAACAGTCTGCATTTGAACTGCAAGAGGAGCTTGCCCAACTCTGAATACCTCATCTACTACCTTTCTACCAAACTTCTTGCTCCTCAAGAAATGTAATAGCTGACCTGAGTTAATCCTATCTCGTGCTTCGTCTACTATATCATACAGAGCATGTGCGTCGTGGACTCTGAATGCTGGATAAAGATGCTCCCTGAAGTCGATGAGCAGGTCTGCCATAGTATTGTCCCTGCAAATAGGGCAATAGTGAAGCAGGTTGTCTCCATGCTCTCTTCTATGCTGTCTAATCTTAAGATACCCTGAAGTAGCTATATCAAGCCTCCTCGCATTTGCTCTTACTCGTTTCTTTGTTCCACCCATCCCTAATTTCAGAGAAATTGTGTCTGCACATAGTAGTGCATTTGGCAGTATTGCAGATTTTCCAGTAAACAGTGGATATAGCGGTTCTACATTCGTTAGATGCCTCAAGACTGGTGAATTGTTCAAGCTCGCAAGGGTCTGAAAGTTCTTGAAATATCTTAGTGGGTCTCTCCATATTGCCGTTATGCCTCCCATATATCCAGTTGCAAGGTTAGCCTTGCTCTCAAAAGCACCTTCGTGAGACCACATATCTATCTCAAAAAAAGGCTCTTTGCTTGCATTTTCTATGGTTCTTTTGTCTGCTTTTAGCATTTCTTCTATTTCGTGCATATTTGCAGAAGGCATGTCAAGGGAATTTACGGCATCGGTATTACTTTTTAACTGGACTTCGCTGAAGAAAGACCTTACATTATTTGTAACTCTTATGTCCTGTGCAAGTATAGGTGTATAGAAAGAAGCTATGGCGTGGTCTGGAGCTTTGTCTACCTGCTCATTTATCTTTGATATTAACTCTAACTTGAGAGTGTCAGAAGCCATTGCTTCCTTCAGTTTCTCTTTCCACCAAATCTCTCTTATTTCATGCAGTCTATGAGGATATGCAGGTTCGATTTCATTTGCATCCTGTATCTCTTCACCATAACTTATATCGGTATTGTTTACCACTGCATTAGGTAAAGACATAGTTCCTGTTCCAAAAGAGGCTTCTGCAAGACTTTCTCCAAAAGCCACGTTCTCAAGTTCGGTTCTCTCTATTTTCGTGTTGCCACCTTCTTAGCATATACGTCTTCAATTACCTTATCAAACATTTCCTCTGACTTCTTGAACTGATAAAGTCTTTTCCTATTATCCTTCGGGTCAAAATCAACTAAAACCCACCCTGCCTTGCGTAGTTCTGAAAGGAAAATTCTAACTACTTTTTCATTGTCTTTGAAAAAGCTATGAAGTACCTTATAGATGTCATCGAAGGATGCTTGCTTAAATCCAAGCTCCTTCCTAAGAATAAGGTATCTCTTCATCATCCATTTTGGAAGTAAATTTGGGTCTTTATCTTCTACCATGTAACCAATTTACATAAGTATATATAGGAATAATACCATCATTCGCTTATATAAATCTTACCTTCAAAGTCTGGTAGCACCATTATCTGTCAATTCAAACAGTGTTCGTATTTTCTGACCAAATTTTTTATATCTTGCATTAACATAATGCTTACAAAAACCACTACCATGAACTCTATAATTCTGCTCCCATTCTTCACATGGCTTTTTGTGATGCCATGTTTGTTTCCACATTTCTGTTTCTTGCCATAGAACTTCTGCATTTTCAACAAATTTACTGCTCATCTTTTAACACCACAATGACTTTCTTATCTGCCCAGCTTGCAGGCAAATAGAGCCTGCTACTTGTAGGATTTACCAATTTTGCTATTCCTTCAAACACAGGTCTCCGATGTAAAGTTAGGGTGAGACCTTTATGTTTGGTTTCTTTCAGAGGCATAGTAGCTACCTAATAGCTACTAATCGGGGTAAACATTTATAAATATATTGGATAAACTACCGCAAGGTATATATACCTTATTTACTTATATTATAAGTGAATATGGGATAGAATAAGATGAGAAAATGAACGAAAGAAAACTTAAGGGCATTCAAATAGCAAGAACCCAGCAGATAAGGAAAACTGATAGAGGATATATCGTTCCAAGTCAAAGTGGTCATGGAACTTATATAGTAACTGAAAACAGAATGTTCCCAAATATAAGAGAATGTTCATGTCCAGACTATGAACTGCGAAAACAGCCATGCAAGCACGTCTTCGCAATTCAATATATCCTTACGAAAGAAGTAGATAACGAAGGTAATGTAACCATAACCCAAGTCAAGCGTATAACGTATGCGCAGGACTGGAAGAACTATGATAAGGCACAAGTAAATGAAAAGCACATGTTCCTAAAACTTCTACATGACATATGCGAGAATGTAGAAGAACCACAGTATAAATTCGGTAGACCTATGCTACCCCTTGCAGATATGGTATTCTCAAGTGCCTTAAAGGTATATACTGGCTTTTCATTAAGGCGTTTTATGTCAGATATGCGTATGGCAAAGGACAAGCAATATGTAGCAAATAACTGCACCTATGTATCAGTAAGCAATTATATGCGGAAGGAAGAGCTAACTCCTATTCTACACAGGCTTATTGCTTTGTCTGCCCAACCACTAACTGGAGTTGAAGAAAAATTTGCAATAGATTCAAGTGGATTTAGAACCACGAAGTTCAATGAATATATGGTTCAAAGGTTTCATTTACAGAAGAATCATGAATGGATTAAACTGCATTTGTGCTGTGGTACAAAGACAAATATCGTAACTGCGGTGCAAGTAGATATGGGTGCTGACAGCCCTCAATTCATACCACTAACTGAACAAACAATAGCTAATGGGTTCACTATAAAGGAGATGAGTGCAGACAGGGCTTATAGCTCAATGGATAACTACAATGCAATACAGCATGTAGGTGGGCAGGCGTTTATTCCTTTCAAAAGCAATGCAACCGCTCCTGTCGCAAGTGGTAGTAGAGGAAGGCTATGGCGTAAGATGTTCCACTACTTCCAACTAAATCAAGATGATTTCTTGGCGCATTATCATGCGAGAAGCAATGTTGAAACTACGTTTAGCATGATTAAGGCTAAGTTCAGCGACCTCGTAAGAAGCAAGGACAGTGTAGCTCAAGAGAATGAGCTATTATTAAAGATTTTATGCCATAATATAGTAGTGCTAATACACGAGAGTTTTGAACTAAATATAGACATAGATGCCATAGGTGCTTAATATGCAGACAAGAACAACTTATTTAAGTTTATACTCACATAATTTAATTGCAAAATGCGTAGGCAACGCTATACAAAATCGCCATCTGCTTCTGGGTGATGACTATTCGTTGTTAGCTTATGCTATTGGTGTTTAATATGAATGATAAAAAAGAAATTAACAAGCAAAATTCTTTTATTAATAAGGTAATAGAAGGGGACTGTTTAGAAGTTATGCAAAAGTTCCCTGATAAGTCTATAGATATGATTTTATGCGATTTGCCATATGGGACAACACAGAATGAATGGGATTCAGTAATACCTCTTCATGAATTGTGGAAGCAATATGAACGTGTTATAAAAGATGATGGAATTATCGCCTTAACCTCTCAAGGCGCATTTACCGCTCATCTAATATGCAGTAATCATAAACTATTCAAATACAAAATAACTTGGATTAAGTCTAAAGCAACTAATTTTCTAAATGCTAAAAAACAACCACTTAGAAAGCATGAGGATATCTGTATATTTTATAAAAAACATCCGATTTATAATCCACAGATGACCGAAGGCGAACCATTTGATAAAGGATACAGAAAAGAGCAATGGACTGGTTCTTATGGACTATTTGAGACAACACATGTAAAGAGTAATGGTGAAAGATATCCAACAGATGTAGTATATTTCAAGACAGCAGAAAGCGAAGGCGAGGTTTTTCATCCTACACAGAAACCAGTAGAATTAGGCAGATATCTGGTTAAGACTTATACAAAACCAAATGCAGTAGTATTGGATAATGCCTGTGGCAGTGGAAGCTTCTTGGTCTCTGCAATATTGGAGGGGAGAAACTTTGTAGGTATAGAATTGAATAAAAATGGAGTTCTGCATCATGTCAAGAAAATGGATTATATTGAAATATGTAATAAGCGCATAGCTGAAGCAAAAGCGAAGCGTAATAAAACTGAGGAAAAAATAGTCTTGCAAAAGAAGCTCTAACCTTTATACTCTATCTCTTTCATAATAGCTATAATTCTTTCAATATCCTTGTCATTTACTTTTCCTTTGCTTTTTAGCCATCTTAGTAGATGATAATATTGATTAGGATTCAATATTGTTGGAACATTACCATTTATTCCTAAATCTTGTTTTACAAAATCTACAGTATCTTTATTTATAACCCCAAATCCAGCTAAATCTACTGCAATTCTCACAGCATCTACTGAGGTTAAATGAAGATTGAGTGGTTTTTCTGCATCCCTTTTAACATCTTCTTTGTCTATTGTAATAATATCTTTCAAATCTTTAAACCCATTAAGGTGGCGATTATAAAACTCTATTTCTTCAGACCTATATCCAAACCACTGCCTTCCTTGTTCTGTTATCGAACCTCTTGGTAAATATACTCCCTCTCTTTTTACTCTTGCTTGAGAAACCCATCCACATACATATAATTTCCATTTCTTCTGTCTTAAAGTGCCTGGTAAAGCTGTTTTACTGCCTCTCGGTGCTTTTGGCGTTTCCAAATGTGTTAGAATATAGATATCCGTCTTCAGTTTATCACTATATACTTGATTTGCAAAAAAGTTATGTTTTGCTTCTCTTTTAAAACCGCCAGAACCTTCGTATGCTTCTTCAAATGGAAGTGTGCCTCCTCTACATTTAACATCAACTCTAACTCCTGAAGGTAGGGATAAATCAAATCCCTCATCTTTTGCTGGGTCTACTGGAGGCATACCTAAAGCATTTCTTATTACCATTTGAGCTAAAAATCCATAACTTCTCTCAGCTTCAGAACCAGACTGCGCACCTTTCAACCTTCCAGTTTTGAGAGCAAGCTCCTGTGCCTGTTTCCTTAATTCAAACCCGACATCTCCAGTAAGTGGTATAACTATCGGTGTTGGCAAATGATATACATAACCCATAAGGATAGTTAATGAGCCAAATCTATTTAAAAGTAGTCAGAACCGACTTTTTTAACAACTTAGAGACTTATTTAACAAAATAGGCTTATTTAACAAAGCCGACCTATGGTAAAGCTGTAAATAGGTGTTAAGACACAATAACTATTGTGAAGGCTTTGAAGAAAAGATACAGCAAAAGTTCGGTTGGTTTGCCTTCCGGTACCGGCTAAAAATGCCGAAGCGCCCTTCCTTTTTGTTTTACCCTTACTTTCATTGGCAGCTCTGGCATATACAAACCATTATTGCAAGACAGGAATCCTCTGAATCTTTTGACCTATTATTCTTCTGAGTTTTTGGCTCGGTACTGCCCCTGCCGATTCCCTTTCCTTTAGCGTTAAGCGCACCGTATCCGGCTATAGTTAGAGGGCATGTTATGAAGTTTTTTACATCCGTATTAATTCCTTTAAAGTCAAATGCCTCAGACGATTTGTCGTGAGGAACTTATTTCGGGATCGTACAAGAAGCGGATATATCAGTTAGCTTTATATAGGAGGAACGCGTTATATAATTGTCTTGAGATCGACATTCGCTAACATAAATCTAGCGATTTAGACAGCTAAGGACGATTCTCAAGACTGAATTTAAACTGCCTAGAAAGCAGTTCAAGAGGCGCTGGAAAGACATGTTCAGAAAAACGAAAACTATTAAGAGGGAGAATAGGAGACTCATGATTGAGAATGAAGATCTGAGGGCAGAGGTCACTATACTACGAGAAGAGAACAGAAAGGATCCGCTGACAGGAATAGGCAACAGGCTTATGTATGACGAAGCGATAAACGAGGCTTCAAGGCGTTTTGTGACCGAGGGCGTGGATTATGCAGTTGTAATGTTAGATCTGAATGGACTTAAAGGAATTAACGACGAGAATGGGCACAAAGCCGGAGATGCGTTGATAATTGCTACTGCAAATACCCTACAGGGAGGCAAAAGAGACGACGACATTGTATGCAGATTCGGTGGTGACGAGTTTGTAATAATACTGCCAGATACCGATATGAATGGTGCGAATGCTGCAATGCAGGAGCATATCAGAAACCTTGGCCGCGCAAAGGTGGTGAATAGCGAGGGCAAAGAGGTTGTCGATGGCATATCTGCATCGTTCGGTATAGCATCAGTACTTATGAAGGATGATAATGGCAGGTATGTGATAGACGAGCAGACAAGGAACAGGACGCTTTTCCTCACAGGAAACAGGAGGCATAGGGGAGGAGGCGCACAGCAGACTGCAGAAGGAAGGGAGATCGATCCACAAATAGCCGAAGTGATAGATCAATCAGCAAGATACATAACTTCGAAGCTCGTAGAAGTTGCAGATGCGCGGATGTATTCACACAAGAAAGAGGCAGCGCTTTTGCATGTGCGACGCGGATAACTGCGCTGTTTAATCGATGTGTGGGAGGACTTATTCGTCCCCAGATGCGGCGGTTGTTGAACTGATTGTTGCGTGCTACATGTTTCGTCAACTTATGGAAAGCCCACACCACGCAGGGTTGGATGGTTTATCAGCAACTTTTACTTATATATCAAATAGAACAGGTATGTAACGCATGTTTTACGTTGATAAAAATTATGTTGCAGAGTCGATATTAAGTTCGCCTGCAATACTTTTTAGTGCATAAAATGGAGAATGGTGCAAGGCGGGAGTATATAAGATATAAGGAGCTGAAGGAGCCGATAAAAAGCGGGAGAAGAAAACATTTTACTAGGCCACTCAGGGCAATAGAAGTAAAGGAGAGCAGGATATCTGATCTTCTTGATGCGATGGCCGGAACAGGATTTCAGGGAAAAAAGCTCGGAGAAGCAGCAAGGATCTGGTGTGATATGCTTGGACAGAAGGGTCTGACAATATATCTGGGTTATGCCGGATCCATGAGCACTACGGGCCAGTGGAAGATAATAAAGTGGCTTATAGAGAACAGGTATATTGACGTGCTTGTAAGCACAGGTGCAAATATTTCTGAAGACATATTCGAAGCTATGGGAAAAACATATTATCAGGGCACGCACATGGCCAACGACGAGGAACTTCTTGACATGAGAATAGACAGGTTCTACGACGTATATGCCGACGAGTTTGATTACAGGGACCTTGAGAACCTGATACAAGAGTTTGGGTATACTCTTGACGATAAGGAGATATATTCCACTCGCGAGTTCCTTAACCTGTTTGGCAAATTCCTCGATGAAAAGGGCATAGACAGCATACTCGCCGCTGCGGCAAAGCAGGATGTACCTGTATATTCGCCAGCACTCCTCGACAGCGGCTATGGCGTGGCCCTGAGCTTGCTGAAAAGGCAGGGTAAGTTCATACGCGTGGACCAGACAAAGGACATAGAAGAGCTTGCCACTATAGCAGAGAAATCTGATAAGACAGGGGTCATTTATGTTGGCGGAGGTGTCCCGAAGGACACCATACAGCTTGCTACTGTAACTAAATGCCTGTTCAAGGGAGGCGATGAGGAGATACCGCATGAATACGCCATACAGCTCACTACAGACAGCCCGCAGTGGGGCGGACTGTCAGGATGCACGTTCGAGGAGGCGATAAGCTGGGGCAAAATAAAGAAGCAAGAAGCTGGAGGCAGGTATGCCGTAGTATATTGTGATGCGACCATAGCGCTTCCAATACTGGTCCATGCCCTAAACGAGCGCGTGAAGATAAGGGTGGACCCGCCTGACCAGAAATGGGTGTTCAGCCACGAGTAGTGCAGGAGGATGGTCCATTGTCAGGCCAATGCAGCGACCATGAACTTCCGCGACCGTGCAGCCATCTTAAGATATCTGGCAATTATCTCCTTGGCCTTTTTGCGCTCTTTTGCGTATGTTATGTTATGTTTTGCATAGCCTTCTGCAACAGCCGATTCGGCAACTGTAGCCGCAATCAGCGGCACCGTACTGAGCGAGAACCGCCTGTCAAAAGGGCTTGGTATTATGTAATCTGCCTCAAGCTTGCTTCCTACACTGCGGGATATTGCAACCGCAGCATTGTGCAGCATCTTGTAGGTTATTCTTCTTGATCTGACATCAAGAAGTCCGCGCATTATTCCTGGGAACGCAAGAAGATTGTTTACCTGGTTTGGCTTATCGCTTCTTCCCGTTGCAACAATATACGCTCCAGCGGATTTTGCGTCCTCATAGCTTATTTCTGGATACGGGTTTGCCAGGGCAAATACTACTGGTTTCCGATTCATCAATGAAATATGCCCCTTTTTAAGCGCCCCTTCCACAGATGCACCTATGAACACATCTGCCCCTCTAATAAGGTCCTGAAGCGATCCGCTTTTTCCTTCCCGATTGGTAAGCCTGGCAAGTTCCGACTTGAAGAAGTTCATACCCTCTCTCCCCTTGAATATTGCGCCAGCGCTATCAAGAACCACTATATTCTTATATCCTGAGTTTAGGAGTTGCATCGTTATGCCAAAGCCTGCAGAGCCCGCACCGTTTACTACTATCCTGGCATTCTTATCTTTTCCTGCAAGCCTCAGGGCGTTTATCAATGCTGCAAGTGCGACTACCCCAGTTCCCTGACTATCGTCATGGAATACCGGGATCTCGATCTCCTCGTCCAGCCTGCGCGCTATCCTGAAACTCTTCGGAGACTCTATGTCCTCTATGTTTATGCCGCCAAACACAGGAGATATGTTCTTTACGAGCTTTACTATTTCATCCTCGTCCTTAGTATTGACACAGATAGGCACGGCATCCACTCCCCCAAACCTTTTGAATAGCGCGGCTTTTCCTTCCATTACGGGCAGGCCTGCCTCTGGTCCTATGTCTCCGAGTCCGAGTATGCGGGTTCCGTCGGACACTATTGCAACGGTGTTTGATTTAGAGGTATAATCATACGCCTTGCTTATGTCGTTCTTTATCTCTTCGCTTACATATGACACTCCAGGCGTATAGAATGTTGCCAGTCCCTCTTCAGAATCGATAAGAACCTTCGGCATTGATTCTATCTTTCCCCGTGCCTTTTTATGGTAATCTAGTACGCTATCTTTGGTAACCACAGATTCATCTCTTTTTGCGTTTTTTCTTCACCGGAATACCGAGCCTTATAAGCATGAACAGAAAAAGGAGGGCCAGTACCCCCATTACCAGAATAGACCAGCCGCTATAATAGCGCATGTTCTGGTATTGCTGTTCGGCTGCAGATCTTGCCTCCTGCGCGTATAATACGGCAGTGTTTGGCGAGGAATTGCGCAGCTTAATTGCAAGATTCAAATATGCATACGAATTGGTAAGATTCGGCTGGAACAAAAGAAATCCGCTTTCATTTATGCTGTTTATGTAATTCGCAGTGGAGTTTATTGTCGCGTTAGCCTGTACGGAGGTGTATCCGGCAATACCTATGCTCTGCGCCAGGATGATGGCTGGCACGAATAACATGACTGCAACGAGTACGTGTAAAAGCTTCATATAAGCATCTCGGATGCAAAGCCCCATTACAGGTTTACGTCTATGTTAAGTTCCTTCTTAAGTTCCCTGTACCTGTTTCTTATCGTTACCTCTGTTACACCTGCGACATCCGCAACCTCCTTCTGGGTCCTGCGCTCTCCGACAAGCGCGCCCGCTATGTATACTGCTGCCGCAGAGACTCCTGTAGGGCTGCGTCCGCTTACCAGGCCTTTCTTCATTGCCTGCTTAAGGAGCACTACTGCCTTCTCCTGGGCATCGCCGCTAAGCTTTAGCGCAGAGACGTACCTTGGGACATAGCTTGACGGATCAGTAAGGGGTATCTTGAGCTTCAGTTCATGGGCTATCACCCTGAAAGACCGCCCTATCTCCTTCTTGGGCACTCCGGATACCTGTGCAATTTCGTCAAGGGTTCTTGGCATTCCCGCACTCCTGCATGTTGCGTACAGAGAAGCGTTTACAACAGTCTCTATGGGCCTTCCCCTTATGAGGTTGTTCTTAACGCACTGCCTGTATAAGAGTGCTGCCTGCTCTCTTATATTGTCTGGAAGTCCCAGGTAGCTTGCAACCCTGTTGAGCTCAGGAAGCGCTATGAGGTAATTCCTCTCGCTGGAACTGGCTATGCTGGCCCTTTTATGCCATTTTCTCATCCTATATAGCTGAGCCTGCCTCTTTGACGGAAGCTTTGTACCTCGTATATCCTTATTATACATGTCAATTTCTGTAACTAGTCCCTTGTTTGGCTTCATGTATTTTATTGGCGCCCCAGTCCTTGCACGGGCATTTCGCTGGTCTGCGTCAAATGCGCGCCACTCCGGACCTACGTCGGTAACATTCTCCTCTATTATAAGTCCGCAGTTGTTGCATACATACTCTCCTTTCTCATTATCGAATATTATGTCATTGCTTCCGCAGCTTGAGCATTTCTTTATGCTACCCGTCTTTTCTAGAACCCTGTGGAGCTCATTCTTCACGGATTCTTCTGAAGGCGATATGGGCTGTGGATGGATATTAGATGTCTCTGGCTCAAATGCAAGCTTTTCCTTTACCCTGTTGGTTCCGGTTGCCTTTGCTTTTCCCACAATCTTTTTTGATGCCGTTTTTTGCTTTTTTGCCATATGTGATCCCTTTTTGAGTATCATTAGGATAGTAATTATATTTGTAGTATTTACTAAAACAAGCACTAAATACTAAACAATTAGATATATAAACTTTTCTATTGGGGTACGTCAGTAAAAATGCTAAGGCTTATAATTGTTTAGCTTATACAGAGCAAGCGTCCCATCTATAGAGTTTTCAGATGCTATTACTGTCAAATTGTATTGGCTTATGTCCGGTTGGCATGTGCTGTTTTTGAAGTTCTGGGTATTACACCAGTAGCCCCAGTCAAATACAAAGCAGCTGAACCTGGACTCGAATTTTGTGAAGTTGCTGTCCTGCGAATTGAAATACCCTACCTGTGAGGCGCTTCTGTTAAGTCCGTACCATATGTCGGGAGTAAACGTAAATACCAGGCAATTGGCCGGGACGTCACGGTAGTTTGCATGTATGAAATTCACTGCCGCAAGCGGCGCTGACTCCTGTTGCATCTGAGAATATGGCATTGTTGTGGTGCCAAGTGCACTTACAAATGGATATATTATAAACAAGGCTATCAGGGACGCGACTACCAGCCAGTAGGCATATGCGCGCGGCTTTGATATTGCTTTTTTTCTGGATTTTGCAAGGATATCGCTTATTCTTGCAATTCCAAAACCCGCAGATATTGCCATTGCTGGATAGATAATCAGCATAAACCTGACGTCTACACCAAATGTGACAGACCCTGCATAAAAGGAATCATAGAACACATGAAATATCAATATCCATGCCCCGAGCATGAAGGCGTCGTATTTTCCCCTTTTGCTACCAGAGTAAAATACAAGAAGCAGGAACCCGATAATCGCAATTGCCGTAGTAAGCGGAGAGAAATATGCCGGATAGTATGACACTGAATTATAGTAGCCAAGGAAGAATTTGAGGTTTTGCACACCGTTACACTTTAAATTTGACATGGAGAAGGTAGCGGTAGTATTAGATCCGCATACTGACCCGGAACCATAATCTAGCCTATGCGCTTCGTATGACACATAATAAATCTGGGGTATTATAAGAATTATGAATAGTGAAATAAGCACAAGATTTTTTTTATTATTCATATCAACCATTTTCATAACGCCTTTGATTACGTGGTGCAGATCAAGATTGTCGGCGAATGAGACGAGTATTATTAATGGTATAAGCAGCATTGCTTCAATCCTCGTATATACTGCGATTCCAAGTGCAAACAGGAGGAATGCAAGGGTAGCACTGCATTTTCTTTTTCTATAGACGACATATGCAAAGAATGCAAGTATGGTAAACATCATGAATATGAGATTTGGCACGGCCTCTGCCCTGGACCATATGAAAAGCTCGGGAAGGAGTGCAAATACCGCTGCAGAAGCTATTCCTGCCTTCTTCCCGAAAAGCAAAGAGGATAACAGAAAGACAAGGAATACGGAAAATGCACCAACTGCAAGCTCAAGACCAAACGCGGTGGGAACGCCAATGCCAAATATAGCAAATGCCATGGCAAGATAGAAGGATATCTCGGTAGGATCATGGTATATCTGGTTGACCTGGCAGGGCAGATTAAGGTACGCCGTTCCGTACTGGCACCACAACGCATTCCCATTATGCAGTATGTTCAGCGCTATTCCCTGATAGATATTCTCGTCAAAGTAAAGCTGCTCGGTAGGATTGACAAATTTAACAGAAAAAATGATAAAGAACAGAATTATGATCATTATGGCTGCAATTGAGGCGCGATTGACAGATCTGGCCAATGCTTTTGAGATCATCTTACGCGACGCAAATAGTGATATGATTAGCCCTAAAAGAAGAGACATGTAGGCAAGCGTGAATATATAGCCTATAATCATGATAGGCTATTCAATATAAAAATTTAAGAAGGGATTAGCTTTGCTTTTCTGCAACAAGCGCAGGTATGTTAAAAAAGCTATAAGCTATTCTCCTTCCTCATAACTCCCAATATCTGCCCCTTTTGCAGAATCCAGATGGGATAGTTATCTAGACATCCAAAGAATATTGCTAGGATACGTCAAATGACGCTTAGATTAGGGAGATTATCACTGTGGGCGTAAAACCCATCGTCTTTAGACGTGGGATATAAGCCCACTGCAATGTATATAAACTTTAATGGTGCAATAGCTATGGTCGTCGTGAAGAAAACATACAAATACCGCGCATATCCCTCAAAGGAACAGAAGGCTATCCTTAATCGCCAGATGTCGCTTTCAAAGCAACTCTACAATCTCCTTCTTGAAAAGTCCCAACAGCACTTCAAGGAAACGGGAAAGACCTTCACCAAATACGACATGATAAAGTGGACTACCAAACTCA
>JAMCSX010000023.1 GCA_023379055.1 Candidatus Martarchaeota archaeon
GAAGATAAACCCCTCGATCGCGCCGGACAGCAGGCTTGTCGTATACCTGGGTTTTGCAAATACTGCCAAAAATCTGCTCTCAGCCTCGGGCACAAGCGGCATAGGGGAGGCGCCGCAGCTCAGCAGCCCCTACGGGGAATACGACGACGGGGCAGATGTCTTCAATCAGTACGGGGGAGGCGGCGGACTGGGCTGGTCAAAGTTCACGTTCATCGGCGGGACATGGTCGGACGTCAATGGCTATCTGCAACAGACCAATGACACTGGCAATTACGGGGGCGGGCCGGCAGCCTTGATAGAAGGGCAGTCATACGGCAACGCGGGAAACTACATTATCGAAAGCCTCTTTAATTTCTCTGATTACGGGGCATCAAGGGCAGGCATCATGGCTGTTGCATCTCCAACATCGGCGTCAGACGCATTCGGCTACAGATTCATGGGGCAACAGTCCAACAACAATCCCGGATTCATATCATTCATAAATGACGGCGTCGGCTATGTATCGGACGGAAGTTATTCGGGCTCCACAAATACAAGGTATGTGATGCAGGTAGTAGCTGCCAACTCGTTATGGAGTGCAAACCTATATCTTGGGAATACAACCGGTCAGGCTCCTGTCGCAAGCCTTTTGCCAGTTCCATATACCGGAAACAACCTGCTTAATGCAAACGGCGGGTTCGTTGGAATAAGCGCAGCCTCCATGCAAAACGCGCAGATAGTCGCTGCCCCAATGAGCATTGACTGGTTCAGGATGCGCGCCTACCCTCCAAACGGCGTGATGCCCAGCGTGAGCTTTGGCGGTGTCCTGGGAGAATTTATATCTCTGTCGATGCAGCGCAATCCGACAGTATACGGAAGGAAGGACAACATATCTGCGGCTTCGCCTTCAGGTCCAAATGATGGCGTAGATCTCCTTATAAACGGCAATGTGGTGGCTACGGGTACCGGATCCGCATCCTACACGCTGTGCAACCCTACGTGTCCGAATGTAGGCGCATACGCAGTAAATGCAATCAATATCAATACAAAAGACCAGATATCAAGGACACTTGTAGTAAGAAATCTTCTTCCTCAGGGAACCGTTCACTATGTGAATATAACAGTATACAATAACCAGTCAGCTCCAACCGCTGCGCCGTTCCAGCAGATGATACAGGTAAACAGCACGAAATTCATGCAGTATGAAGCAAACAATCTTCAGAACGTCAGGTTTTCTCTTAATGGATCGGTCCTCAATTCATGGATAGAACGCGGACCAAACAGCACGGATTCCAATACGATATACTGGATAAATATAAGCTCCGGAATAGACGCGGATTCGTACGCAGTACTGCAGATGGATTTTGGGAGCACTTCAACAAGCTATTTCAATGGCCAGTCAGGGGAGGCGCCATAGCTCAGCCCCACCTATGCCGAATACGACAACGGTGCGAACGTGTTCACAAACTACTGGAACTTTGCAGGGACGAGCCTGCCGAGCGGATGGGCATCTGGAGCGGTATCTGGATCAAGTATAATTGTTAACAATGGGCTTACAATAAGCGGAAACGGAGCAGCTGGCTCTACTTACGCAGCCACAACCAGTTCAGTTTTCAATAACGATGAGGTCTTAGACGGCTATATAAATCAAAATAGTGGAAACGGAGGAGGCGAGAGAGGCATGCTTGGCATATCGACAGTCAACAATACAGAACCTGTGTGGGACGACAGTGGGAGCACGGGAGACACAATTGCGGGATGGTCGGAAGGCGAGAATTATGTAGCAGGCATTATCCAATCAGAGACCGTACTTAATGGCGCCCCTATTTACCTTAATTCTATATCTAATAATTCCAATTGGGATATTTATTCTGTTTCATTATCTTCAAGCAATGGCGTAACTACTTTTGTCAACTATGGAAGTGCGTCTTCAGCATCTTCAACTGCTTCAGACAATCCTTCCGCTCCACTTTATATTAACTTGGGAGTTTATAGCTCAGGATTTGGCATACCATTCGATTTGCAATACACTTGGCTCCGCACCCGCGCCTACCCTCCAAACGGCATAATGCCTGCCGCATCCTTGCCTTCGCCGCTTAGCACATCAAGCAATCCTGTTGCATACGGCACTGTGGACAAGATATCCGTGTCTGGCATCACTTCAGACATATCGATAAACGGGAATACCGTTGCATCCGGCGTAGGTGAGATAAGCAACACCGTCTGCGGTACAACGCCGTCCATCTCCGACTGCCTTGCCGCAGGCAATTACAACATACGTGTGCTGTACACAAACAATGGCACCGCAGTATCGAATACACTGACAATAGAAAAGGCACTGCCTTCGATAGGCCTTGCCGTTCCGGCAAATTATTCTTACAACGGCTCTACCGCAACCGTTGATGTAAGCATAAATACGCTGGGCAGCCAGATCCCCGTGAACGTGTATGTGAACAACGCGTTTGTGCTCTCTACAAACAGCGTGGATTCGTTCTCGGTCGGCCCTGATCCGGGAACATACACAATAACCGCGAACACATTTGGCAATGGCAATTACATCGCGGCAAGCGCAACAAAGACGCTCACCATATCCGCGCTCTCAATCGCATTTCCAAGCAGTCCTGTAACGCTTGATGCGGGTCAACTGCAGCAGATCTCCGTTTCAGCCGAAGGGCTCACCGGCGACATAACCTACGGATGGTCATCAACCGTATCCGGAGGGTGCCCTGTGCCTGCGCCTCTCCCAGCGTCAGATTCATTCGCATTTACCCCCAACTCCCTTGATTCCGGGTGCATTTTCACATTCAACGTGATAGCGTCTAACTCTGTGGACTCTGTGAGCGCACAAACATCGCCAATAACCGTAGACCCGGCCCTTGTTCCTGCAAACATTGTTTCTCCAAACTCCATAGTGACAATGGATGAAGGCGCAACTGTTACTCTTGTATCCGCAGCAGCGTCAGGAGGCACCCCTCCGTATTCATACTCCTTCACCGGCGCGCGCGTCTCCGGCGCATGCGCGGCCCCTTCGTCATTCTCGACGCCGTTCTCGACTTCAAATGCATACGCATTCATTCCCGGTTCATCATATGCCGGATGCACATACGCGTTCAACGCATTATCACGCGACAGTGCAACCGCGCCTTTTGTAACGGCATCTCCAAACTCTACGGCAAACATAGTGATAAGCCCCGATCTTTCGCTGTCAATATCCCCCTCGTCATTTACGGTATTGGACACTGGCCAGTCCGAGCCCATATCAGTCGATGCAGAAGGCGGGCTGCCCCCATACTCATATTCATGGTCCGCAAATACCGTCTCCGGCGCATGTGCGGCCCCGGCAGGGCTAGGAACCTCGAACGGATTCGTTTTTAGCACCGCTTCGCCGGATTCGGCATGCCAGTTCATATTCACTGCAAATGTGCACGAATCCTCAAATATAATAGATCCGGATCAGGCAAATACAATATACACCGCGCTAATATCCGTAAATCCGGCTCTCCAAATTCCATCAATAACATCGCCTTCGGCCAGCGTATCCATGACGGCCGGCCAGCAGCTTGACATAATATCGAGCGGAGGCTCGGGCGGCACCCCTCCGTATTCGTACTCCTTCACCGGCGCGCGCGTCTCCGGCGCATGCGCGGCCCCTTCGTCATTCTCGACGCCGTTTTCGGCATCGAACACGTATGCATTCTCGCCTGACAGCACGTTTGCGGGATGCGCATATGACTTCAATGTAACGGTGAGGGACAGCGCACCAGCCAGCCAAATCGCAAACTCGATCCCGTCAAACCTGATCAACGTGTATTCATATCTGGGCAACCTTCAAAGGCCGATATCAACCAACACAGTAATGGATCAGGGGCAGTATTCCACAATAAACGATCTGCTGCAGGCTCTCGGAGGAGTTTCGCCTTATACCTACAACTGGCTGACCGATTTCAACGGCGCAGGATATTCCCTCTCTGGCATATGCGCGCCTTCACAGGGATCTGCCGCATCAGGATCGACAGTGTCATGCGCGTTCAGCACCAACTCGCTGACGCAGACAGGGCTCTACAACAGCCAATTGCTGCTAACTGACAGCGCGACGAATCCGTCAAGTTCTCTTTCGCCGAATGTTCTTGTGGCGCTGGATACCCAGCCATCCGTGTCCATACTTGCTGCAAACCCGAATATAGATGCAGGTCAGCCTGAAACGCTGTATGCCGCAATATCCGGCGGTACGGGTCCGTTCACTGCAAATTTCATGAACACCGCCACATCCGCTGTCGAAAACACGATTGTTATGGGCGGGGACGGAACGGCAGGCAACACCTTCTATCCCGGCGCGCCGGGCACATTCACCTTCAATGTCATAGCAGACGACATCGGCACAACCTCCCCATACCAGTTCAATTCCATGGCCGCGTCGTTCACAGTAAATCCCGCGCCGTCCGTTTCACTTTCAGCAAGCAATGCCTTGGTATACGTCGGCCAGTACGAAACGCTTACTGCAACGGTCTCCGGAGGGACAGGCCCGTTCACTGTAAATTTCATAGAGGCAAGCAACGGCGCGTCCGTAGCGAATACCGTAACCGGCATATCCGCCGGCAGCTCGGTCCAGTACACCTTCCAGCCTTCAACCTCCGGGGCGCACCAGTATTATGTGCTTGCATACGACACGGGCACGTCTCCATACTACGAATTCAATTCGATAGCGGACACTATACGTGCATACAGCATAACAAACTGCCCGCCGTTTTCGCAGGGAAGCTTGGGATGCACGGTAACGACTACAAACACCGTAATTGATGTAGGGCAGAGCAGCTTCGTGACTGTAAACAACTTCGATGTATCCGGAGTGCCCCCGTATTCTGCAAATTGGATATTCTCGAGCGCGAACATAATCCCCCAGACCCAAAATACCATGCTGTTCAGCGCGCCAATCCAGTACACGCTGCAGATAAACCCGACTTCGGATGCCAATCTCGCCATTACCTACAATGGCCAGACATCGGACATTGTGCCTCCGGACTCAGACACTGTGCTTGGCCAATGGACATTCAACAGCTTCATACAGGATTCGGCGTTCAACAGCATAATCACGGATCCTGTCATAACCATCAATCCGCAGCTTAATGCCCCTTCAATAGTCTATCCGTTATCACCAGATTCGATAGATGCAGGCCAGAGCGTAAGCGTAATGGCTGCGGCATCCGGCGGCACCCCTCCGTATTCGTACTCCTTCACCGGCACGCGCGTCTCCGGCGCATGCGCGGCCCCTTCGTCATTCTCGACGCCGTTTTCGGCATCGAACACGTATGCATTCGCCCCTTCTTCCTCATACGTCGGATGCACATATTCATTTACTGTAACCGTAACGGACCATGCATCGACATCCGAGACCGCGGAGTCATCCAATTCCCCTGGCATATCAGTCACAAGCCCCCCGATGTCCATAGCAGTAAGCCCGTCGTACGCAGTGCACATGGACGCAAATCAGAACCTTTTGCTTTCAGCTTCCGTATCAGGGGGCATACCTCCATACTCGTATTCGTGGTCCGCAAATACCGTCTCCGGCGCATGCGCGGCACCTGCCGGTCTGGGAACGTCTTCATCTGCGGAATTCACCCCTACGCCAGAAGAAGGGAACTGCGCCTTCGTATTCACCGCAACCGCAACCGACCAGAATCTGATGTCGGTGAGCGCGTCAACCGGAAACGTATATGTAAACAATATACCGCTAAGCCTCAAAGTCTCGGGATCCACGGAATACCAGCTTGACATAGGCCAGTCCCAGACCATGAATGTTATTGCGCTTGGAGGAACGGGCAACTACATGTATTCATGGGGCGTGAATGTGATCTCCGGCTCATGCCCTGCCCCGGACACGGGAAGCGATACGAATAACGGGTTCATATTCACGCCCAACGACTCCCAGGCGTTATGCACGTACGGGTTCATACCCCACGTATACGACGGGCTTGACTCTGTCTCAAACTCAATAATAGCCACGACATACCAGACGCTGCTGCCTCCATCGATAGTGTCCCCGCAAAACAGCATGATACTGAATACCAATGCCATGCTCGACCTTGAAGCGACAGCGCCTACTGGTGGCATAGCCCCATTCCTTTACTCATGGGAAGCAACCAAATATACCGGATCGTGCAGCGCTTCCTCATTCCAAATGCCATATTCTCTGACAGAGAATTCGGTGTTCTCAACAGACAATGCGATGGGCGGATGCTACTGGTATTTCTCAATACTCGTCAAAGAGGAGTCAAACAGCGATGAGCTTGCGGTGGTATCCGCTCCTTCGCCTCTCGCATTTGTGGGCAATTCCATATCAGGCCTGTTCATATTCTACAGAAACACAAAGCTGGATCTTGGCCAGAGCGTGCTTCTTGTTTCCTCAGGACCTTCCGGCGGCACCCCGCCTTACAGATACAAATGGTCTGGCTTGAAGACGGCAGGCACATGCCCCGAACCGTCCGCGTTCAACACGCAGAACCTGACTTCAGCTGACTATATTTTTACTCCTTCAAATGGCTTTGTGGGCTGCACATTAAAGTTTAATGTAACTGCATTCGATGTGTACGATCCTTTGACTGCATCCTCTTCAAACACAATAACCGTGGATCCTCCGCTTTCTGCATATGTGACTCCAAATGTACCCACGGATATCGCAGTCGGCCAGCCTCTGCAGATAAATGCGTTTGCGTCGGGCGGCACATCCCCATACACATATTCATGGTCCGCAAATACCGTCTCCGGCGCATGTGCGGCCCCGGCAGGGCTAGGGACCTCAAATTCGCTGACCGAAACCTTCGGAGCATCCGATGAAGGATGCACATTCACTTTCAATGCGATAGTGACAGATTCTGCTACTTCTCCTGTCAGCGTAAACGCAATATCTGGATATATAACTGTTGTAGGCCAACTTATACCTCCCTCGCTACTTTATCCCCTTAACGCCATAAAGATAGACGCCGGAGAGACATTTGGCGCAACAGCTACTGCCGCATCGGGCGGAGTGCCGCCGTACCGCTATCAAATAGTAGGGCACCAATACTCAGGCACCTGCAGCGCGCCGTCCTTCTTCACTACCGCATTCTCCACGTCAAACTCGCTTACGTACACCCCTGACAACGCCTTCGCAGGATGCACGTACATCTTCGCGGTGAATGCCTTTGACTCGGCAAGCGACGTTGCAAACTCAGTATTCAGCAACACTGTCACAATATATCCGCAGCCGGCGATATCGATGACCTATACGCCTTCGGACATCGTGACCTACGGCACCAACACTGTTGCAAACGTTGTGATAAGCGGGGGAAGCGGAGACTTCACAAGGTCATGGCTTCTGAATGGCGGAAATGCATACAACGCAACGATAGCTGCAAATACGGAGTCCTCGAATTCGCTGGACATGCCTGCAGCGGGCGACTATCTGTACAACATATCCGCAGTCGACGTGGGCGTGGATGCCTACAGCGTCCCGTCATCGAATACGGAGCTAACGGTAAACAAGGCTGCGACAAATGCAACATGCAGCGGGGTCTACTGCGGCGGGAGCATACTGGATTCTGGCACCACAACGCTTACGTTTACGGGTTCGCCCACATTGTACAACCAAAGTCCATGGTACCTGTATGTCGACGGCACGCTTTATGGAAGCACTGCATCAACAATATCCTGGACATACTCCTCCGGAGGCTCCGAATACAAGTACAGCTTTGACTTTGTGAACAACGGCAACGGCAACTATCTTCCATACACACTCAGCACTTCGCTTAACGCATATTCCGGTGGAGGATGCATTACCTGTACAATAGCTACGTCTACCCCGGTGAATACCGCCCCTACAACTACGGCGAATACCGCCCCTACAACCACTGTGCAGGCTACGACTACAGTGCAGCAGCAGACAATAACACCGGCTACAGGGACCACCACGTCAGGAATAGTTGTTTCCGCCACATCCGGCATAACTGTGGGCACTATCAGCGCAGCGTGCCTTGAAATATACAACCTCACTTCGGGCAGCCATGCGTACCTGGTAGTGAACCAGCGTTCGATAAGGATAGGTGTGCGGAATGTCTCCGCATCAAGGGTCTTCCTCAGCCTTAACAACGAGTCCTACAACCTAACAATTGCAAATACCGACTTATACTCCGAATACGCGCCCCTTGAATTCAACCTTACCCTTCTTGGGGCAAGCGGAGGAAGGGCCTACGTATCGCTCTGCGCATTCCAGAACCAGACCTCGGTGGTAACACAGCAGGTGCAGATTGTGGGCAAGGCACTGACAGGGCTACTTTCAGCTGCAGTATCTCACGGCGTATGGCCAATACCTCTGCTCCTGCTGTTGCTGCTCATACTGCTGTACATCCTGTACAGGAAGGCAAAAAGGAGGGGGAAGGATCAGAAGATCAAAAGGAGGATAGGCGCAGAGAATGCCAGAAACGAAGCCCATTCACGCACGCTTCCCCCCGGAGATACAAATGGAAAATCTGATATTTAGATCTTAACTCCGTCAAAATGATATTTCATTCTAACCCTCTTCTCTGAATCAATCCGCCAAACGGATTTTACCAGCGCAATTCTATGTCAAATGATATATGGCATAAGGAGCTACCTGATGAGAAGGTCAAGAGTTGCCGCTTTTGGCTCTGTAGAAATCCTTTCATGCAGTTTTCGGTGATATCCGATTAGGTAGGAAAAAGTGCAGAAAAACTGCCGTAGACACAAACAACACATTACTGCTGACCTTCATGTATCGGTATATGTTGTAGGCAATGCCCTTCAATCTCTGCTCCTTTTTCTTCATCCACCACTTCTTACTGGTGAGTTCATCCCCCAATTTGGTCTTCTCTACAAAGTTCACTGTTTCCACCAGACTTCTTCTGTGATATTTCTTCTTTGGGAAGTATTTCCTCAGTTCCTTCCTGTATTTCCTTTTGGTCCTACTTACTGGTGTACCTTCCCATCGCAAAGGTATTATTGTGACTATTCAAACGTTTAGCACAATATAATGATTTCTGAAGCACGGCTACCACTGCCGTGTAGGACTATTCCGAATGTTCCTTCAGGTAGTCAAATACTGTCATGCAATTCAGTTGCATTCCTGCAATTTCCAATGGTGCGAGGCCTTTGTGTACACCTTCTTCAAATTTCCTGAACACGGAGTGAAGTGCGAATAGGACGTTAAACTCCCTTGCGGTTCTTATTTCTCAAACGAGTACTTCTCAGCAGGCAGCATTGCGGATGATCTAAATCCACAAGGAACATCTACCAACGCTTGGCATTATGCTTCAGTAACCTATGCAGGTTCATCGGCAACGAGTTGGGAGGGCTACATAGCACCGCAATTATATTCCACATCTGGTGGTTACTCTGGGAACGAGACTTTGCACTCGTTGCCCTTGTAATTGCAATGTTTTCAATGCTGTTGGTTTTGAGGCTCGGTCTTGATATTGACAAGAAGGCAAGCATGTTTATGTTCAGGCTGTTCCACAGACGATAGCAGTATTGGAAGTTCGCATTTTTCTTATCTTTTTGCATAATAATGTACAAAATATCAATCATGGCCCATTATTCTAAACGGGGCATTCGTTCGGGAACATTAGGCTATCCTGGAGCTTTTCAAAATATTGCAATCTTGCTGCCCGTAAGATTTAAATACCTTACCTGCATACTATTAGCGTTTATCATCGGCAAATCCTATATTTGCTTAGATTTATCCAGCATTATATTGAAAAACAAATGGTGAATTAAATGGCAGAAAAACCACACATGAACCTGATCTTCATCGGGCACATAGACCATGGAAAGTCAACAACAGTAGGAAGATTGCTTTACGATACAAAATCCGTATCAGAGCAGGACATGAAGAAGCTGAAGGACGAAGTTGCAAAGTACAACAGGCCTACGTTTGAGTTCGCTTTCGTAATGGACCAACTCAAGGAAGAAAGGGAAAGGGGTATCACAATAGACATTATGCACAGGGATTTCCAAACACCAAAATACTACTTCACGATAATTGATGCGCCTGGCCACAGGGACTTCGTAAAGAACATGATCACAGGAGCAAGTCAGGCTGATGCTGCAGTGCTTGTGGTCTCATCACCTGATGGAGTGCAGTCACAGACAAGAGAGCATGCATATCTCGCAAGAGTACTTGGAATAAGGCAGATAATAGTTGGTCTGAACAAGGTAGATGCCATAAACTATGACAGGGCAAAGTTCGACGACGCAAAGAATAAGGTATCGGAGCTGCTTAAGACAGTCGGATACGATGTCTCGAAGGTGCTCTTCGTGCCGTATTCTGCACTTGAAGGAATCAATGTATCTTCGAAATCAGAGAAGCTTTCATGGTACAACGGCCCTACACTGCTGGAGTCGCTCGACACGCTTGTGCTTCCGGAAAAGCCGCTAAACAAGCCTTTGAGGCTTCCCGTACAGGATGCGTACAGCATCTCTGGATTCGGCACAGTGCCAGTTGGCAGGGTGGAGACAGGAGTCATGAAGGTAGGGGACCAGATAGTTATAATGCCTGCAGGCGTGAAGACAGAGGTAAAGAGCATAGAGATGCACCACCAGCAGCTCCAGAAGGCTGAGCCTGGCGACAATGTCGGATTCAACATAAAAGGAGTAGATAAGAAGGACGTAAAGAAGGGCGATGTAGTAGGACCTTCTGACAATCCCCCAACAGTCGCAGCTGAATTTACCGCACAGATAGTCGTAATAAACCATCCAACTGCAATTGCACCAGGATATACTCCGGTATTTCATATCCATACTGCCCAGATTGCGTGCACAATAACCGAGATATCCGAGAAAAAGGATCCCAAGACCGGGCAGACGTTGCAGAAGAATCCCGAGTTCATAAAGAACGGGGATGTTGCAATAGTCAAGGTAAAGCCCAACAAGGCCGTATGCATAGAAAAGTTCAGCGACTTCCCTCCCCTTGGCAGGTTTGCAATACGGGACATGGGGCAGACTGTTGCCGCAGGCGTAGTGCTTGACGTAGTGAAAAAATAGTGGTTTGTTGCCTGTAGCGCGTATCAAGATAATCAGCAGAAACGTCAAGGACGCCAACGAGATAGCAAGTCAGGTAAAGGAGATTGCAAAGGCCCTGAATGTGAAGTTCAAGGGTCCAATTCCCCTTCCAACGCGCAGGCACAAGATAACCACGCGGAAGACACCCTGCGGTGACGGGTCTCATACATACGAACGCTGGGAAATGAGGATATACAACCGTCTCTTGGAGATAGACGGAAGCGATCAGGCGCTAAGGCAGGTCATGAGAATTCCGGTTCCGGATACTGTGCAGATAGTGCTTGCGCTATCAGAGTAACTGCAGATTCAGGAAATCTCTGATTGAACGCTGCCAGCAAACACACGCCTCTATCAATCTCTGCAATGCTACCATCAAGGAATGGCACATGTATCCCGAATCCGTGGTGTTGCGGTTGAAATCCCAGATTCCATAGCCAATATACAGTGCATATTAGCAAAGCTCCTTTATGGCCTGACAAGTGCGGTCAGTGACAGCAATATACCCGTTCACAGCCTGCCCGCAAGGTTTTCTGGACTATTCTATGCCTCCTTCGGCACTGATCCTGTCCTGTTTTCTGCACTTCTGCTGTTCAGTACCTCCTATTTCAGAACGTCTTGTGCTTGCCAAGGGAGATGTCCATGGTGAATTCTCCTAGGTTCTCAAGCCATCCGTCAGCTATGTACCTTGCCTTCGCCTTCGCGTTCTCAAAATCAGCAGGCTTCGCCGTAGCAAGGTTTATGTTGAGGTTCAGCGGCTGGTCTATCCTCTGCCCTATCTGTGACATTATCGCTATGTTGCACTCCACTATGCCCGGATACTGCTTCACTATGTCGGATGCAACCTCTGTTGCAAGAAGGTTGTATATCTTGCCTATATGGTTCACAGGATTCTTCCCTGCGGCAGCCTCAAGGCTCATCGGCCTGAATGGCGTAATTAGACCGTTTACCCTGTTTCCCCTGCCCACAGATCCGTCGTCTCCGGCCTCGCAGCTTAGCCCGCTCTTGGTAAGATATACGGCATCGCTGTCTTCCGGATCTGCAGCATTTATGTATACTGCCACATCCTTTTCTATGAGCCTGCTTGCAAATCTTGCTACGTCCTTTCGTATCTTCTCCTTATAGCTAATATAGTGGTCAAGGTTCTTCACAAGCTTGGATACGAAAGCTACTGCTATTGTAAGCGTTATTTCCTTGCCGTCCCTGAGACCCATGACCTTTATGTCTTCTCCAACCGCAGGCATGGCCTCCTTGTATCTTCTGCTGTTAAGATACCTCTCCGTCTCCAGCACAAGCCTCTCAGTGTCGCTGAACGGTGCGAAACCAAGTCCAAACGAGGTGTCATTGGCCAGCGGAACGTCGTCATGTGCCGCATTCCGTATGAATACATCGGTAAGGTCTGCACTACCTCTGGCTATCTTCGAAACGAACTTTACCTCGTTTTTTGTGTCAAGAAATCTTGTATGCGCCTTGAGGTACTTTGTAGCAACTTCTCTTGCTATGTCATTCACGTCTATCTTTACTCCCTTGTACCTGTCCGTAGCCCTTCCGGTTACTATCACTTCAATCTTTCGGGTTATCTTCCCGCGTCCGAACGAGGCGTTTGACGCCCCGCCTATTATCAAACCCTTGTCAACATTATGGTGCAGTATGGTGTTGTCGCATCTGTCAAGGTACTCCCTGCACAGCGCATGGCTTGTTTCATCCACTATGCCATCAATGAGGCTGTCCGGATGTCCGATCCCCTTCCTTTCTACGTACTCTATTTTAAGATCCTTTACCGGGAGTCCGTTCAGCCGATTTACGGATATGTTTCTCATAAAATCACGGTCCAACTATTGAATAGTATGTTGACACAACAGTTTATAAATAGATATATAATTACCATTATGCATAATATTATTAACAATAATTATTAATCTCATCAAGTATAAATATAGGGGTCAGCACCCTGTTATAACAGCAGAAGTGGGGGTATAGCGGGATGCGCCATCGTAAAAGTCATGTAAGCCTAAATTTCCCTAACACGTAATCTGCAGTTTCCCTAAATTTCGGAAGCATTTTAACATACGGACCAAGCTCTTCCCATTTGTTTTCCAGGCTACTTACCCTATCCTCAAACCGCTTCAACGAATATTTATGCTTATACCCAAATTGCGAGCTTTGCGATTTGAGGAATATCAAATGTTTATCTATGGGAACCCCGCCTGCCAGAAGGAATCGAAGGTCGTATAAATCACGTGGCTGGTTCCTATTTTCATTGATTATCGCCATTACCTTTTCTGCCAATATTTCAACTTCATGCATTACGTAAATTATTGCCGGACTCTCTCCAAGTATAACTGATTTTTTTCTAGGTTCCATGATACACTCTTCAAACATGGCATCAATCTTCAACGTGATTGTTTTATTAAGCGTTTTCGAGTAGAAATCCAGCGGATAGACATACATGTATGATTTCCTTATTATCTCTTCTTCCCACGCGTTCTCCACTTTTATAATGTTTGAATCTAGATCTTCCAGCGCCCTATCAATTTCAACTATGTCTTCCAGCCTTAAATCAAAATCAAGATCTTCTGAGAATCTGTCAAGCCCATATATTCGCTGCAATGCGGTCCCTCCCTTGAATACAATCACTTTACCAGTATTATACACCTCTTTTAAGACCATATCCTGAATCCTATATTTTTCCAGTTGTTCTTCGTTGAACCAATCAAGTACTATCTTCATAAATTACCCTCCATCTTGCATCCTTTTCATCTCCATTGCCAATATTCGCGTAGTTCCTTGACCTATACTCCATCAAATCATCTGCGTTTATGGAACGGGATTCCAAGAAATGGCCCAACCTATTTATCAAGTTATGATTTCCGGACATGATTGCATACTTTTTCAATATGGTCATATCCATCTTTCCAGCTGCAACTGCACTATCAAATTCTTCAGTATACCCTATCCTTTTCTTTAGGTATATGTGATCTATAAACGCAGATGATTTGATAGCAACTACCGTTCCATTCACATTTTCGAATCCAAAAAGCAGCTTCTTGCTGGTTTTAATAAATTTTATAGTATAACCACGAAACTTCAGAGTTCTGTGCACTCTTGTAGTTATAACATATTTCTCTTTAGGCAGTTGCGTAGTAAGATTATAAAACCTTAATGAGCTTATCAGCGAGAGATATGATGGATACACTATGTGCGTTGCAACGACATCTACATCCGTGCCCTTTATGCAGTATTTGCCTTTCTCAACATTTTCAATGTCCCTGCTGCTTCCAACAAAAATAGCTGCATACCTTCTGGATTTGCCCAGAAGCCTGGCAGCATATTCTGTAGTGAACACGCCTATTCCATTATCCTTGAGCAGAGCAATAAAATCCTGATGCTGCATAATATTAATGGCTCAAACGCATTTATATTCTTTTCTATCACACTATTACTATGAAAATATGGTATTAGCATGTGCAAAAAGAATATAAGACACATTATGTGTATATATAATTACCAATGTGCATAACATTATCGATAGTGATAGGTTATGCCCCTAAACATAGTTACGCCAGAGGCAATGTCCGAGGCGATAAGGATAGGCAGGAAAAATGCCGGGCTGAGCCAGAAGGCGCTGGCAAAAATGTGTGGCCTTAGCCAGAGCACGATAGCAAGGGTCGAAGGCGACATAAGGTCCATCAATCCAAGTTACCAGACCATATTCCAGATAGCTGAGGCGTTGAACAGTTCCGGCCTTCCAAAGAATTCCAAGACTAAAAATAGGAAGGCCTATCAGATAATGCACAAGAACATAGTATACTTACGGCCCGCGGACACAATTGCAGATGCCATATCTCTGTTCAAGCACTACGACTTTCCTCAGCTTCCTGTCCTTGACGGCAAGCGATACGTGGTTGGTACACTATACCAGAAGGATCTGCTCAGCATAACCACAAACAATCCAGAACTGGCAAAAAGGAGGTCTGTTAGCAGCCTTATGAGGGGCGCTCTGCCGCAGATAAGCAGGGAAACAGATACCGGAAGGCTGATGTCCATATTGGGGAGTACCAGTGCGGTTATAGTTGCCGATGACGGCAAGGCCATGGGCATAATCACAATCTACGACGTCCTTAAGGAGGCCTAGCGCCTCTGCGTACCGTTCTGTGCCAGGAGTGCATGGGCAATTTCCCTCTTTCTGTCTATTATATTGTCGGACTCGCAGATATCGCTGCGCATATCATACATCTCATCCTTTCTTGCACCGTAATAATGGATAAGCTTGTAGCTGTTTCTGAATATCGCTGTCGCGGGCATGTCAAGTTCAAGTTTTTTCCTGTATATGCTGTCCGCATTCCTGGACCTTTGCCTGAGAAGCCTTAGAAGGTATGCATCCCATACCTCTGTTATGCCGGTATGGTCTGAGAATACCGGGCTGCCCGCTGATATCGCCCTGCCTGCTATCATGCTGTTGAGGTTTGTAAGGCTGAACGGACCGTCCTTTGACTCCTTGTATCTTATCTGCCTCTCGTACTTAAACTCTGCGATTACAAGGGGCACCATCGATATTTCATTATACGGGAATACGTTGTGGAACATCTGCCCGTGCTCCATGAATGCCTGGCCGTGGTCGCTGGTTATTATTACTGATGCATCCTCCAAAATGCCGTTTGATTTTAACACCCCCAGTGTCTTGCCAATCTCGAAGTCAAGATATTCGAGCCTTTTTGCATATGCCCTCCTTATCGCATTAAGTTCCTCTTGGGAAGCCCATCCAACCATATGCATCCACTTATCCTGCTCAATATAGCTGTCTGTTACCAGATTGGTAGGATACCCTTCATGCCCTTCCATATAATTAATTACGATAAAATTTTTTGTATCAGCGCGAGTTTTTAGGTATCTATCCAGAACCTTGTTTGTCCTATCTGCCCCGCAGTCCAGGCCATAATATCCGTATTCTCTGGAAAAATACCTGTTGAGCACCTTTCTTAGCCATAGATATGTGCTGTCTAACCTGTTCTCCGGAACCAGCCTTGAGACTTCGCATGCAAGCCTTATCAGCGACTTTCTTGTCAGGTCGCTTTGTATCAGGTGCAGTATTGCCTTTATCCAGAGCTTATTCGACTTCAGCTTCTCATCAATGAATATATTGTCCACATATGAAAACCCGTCCGCAAGGCCAGTCGGAGCAGAAACGAAGGGGTTATTGGAGAATAGTGCGGATTTGTATCCGAAGTATTCCATCATCTGGGCAATGGTTATCTCACCATTCATGTATCTTCCCTTTTTCATGAACGGATCCGTCATTCTGTCACTGGATTTCATCCATGAAATTTTCATTCCGCCTATTGCCCTTACCCGCTTCCCTAGAAATATTGACAGGTGCGAGGGAAGAGTATAGGTACTTGGTGCTATTGCCATGTTATACTGTGTTCCATTGTGCGACAGGTGCTCCAGGTTTGGCATGAGTGCTGTGCCACCATACATCTTCAGTGCTTTTGCGCTGACAGTGTCAAGGATTAAAAGTACTACATTTCTGTTATTCATGCAAGCACTGTCAAAATAGCTCAAGATACGAAAACATTATTGGAAGTATTATTGTCATGTCGCCGTCGATTGTGGTATAATGCGCCTTTTCCTTGACCTTGCCCCAGGAAACAGCTTCAGTGAGCCGCGCTCCAGAAAGACTTCCGTCATACTGTGAAGCTGTTGTAACATAGACTGCGTAGTCCAAACCGCCCTTGAACTGATTCCACCATATCACGTGATGCTTGCTTATCCCTCCTCCAAGCATTAATGCGCCGGTGGTCTTGTTGTCAAAAGAGATGTTGCTGAGTGCAAGTTCGTCCTTTATCAGGTTAAGCTTGAACTTGTGGTCCTGCGAGAAGAGAGTTAGCTGCGTGCCGAACGCCCCATCAAGTATCCCTGGGTTGTATATACGGACATTATGCAGGTACGCCTGCCTAAGTATGGAACTTTCGTCCTTTATCCTCTTTCCGAATTCCCATGCAAGCTCGCTTGCGCTGTACTCCCCTTTATAGTCCGGCGAATTATAAAGGTCGGTCATTATCTCTGTAAAGTATTTCTCCACCGCAAGTCCGTACTGGTCGCTTCCTATGAATATATTGCCAAGGCGGTATATATCCAGCTTCTTAAGTTTTGCATCATCTACCTCAAATGTACCTATGCTGTATTTCCCTCCGTAGGCCTTTGCAAGGTCATGGTCAAGCGTCCCGCCAGTAGTGATTATTGCATCGAAGTATCTGACGGAATCTGCAATCATGCCTCGCAGTCCGGTAGAGACAATGTCAGCAGGAAATGAGAGAAAGTTGAAGGAGTCCTTATCATCCAGCATCTCTTTGAGTATGTCTATTCCCCCTATCATGTGCTGCGCGGAGAATCCGCCTATGCTTCTCTGTGCGTCTACGAGCTGCCGTACGGTCATCCCCTTGCGTAGTTTCACATCCTTAACATGTTTCTTCAGCAGGTCCTTCTTGCTCAGCATAGAGATGCACAGTGTTATAGCGCAGGTGACTTCCTCCCACCCGTAAACGGCGTGGGCTTCCCAAGTGAAACATGGATATAGATTATGGAACAAAAAAGCATATATATGTTTGTAACAAAACCCTATCATACGGTGGGACACGCCGAAATCCACGCTCAGGAAGATTTTGTAAGATCTCAAGTCCATGAGGCAATTTTCGCTGAACTGAGAACATACCAAGTGAAACATGGTGTGATGTCATTTTCTCCCGAATGGAAAAAGGGAATTTTCCCAGATGAAGATTCATCTGATGATTCTGGGCTACTATTTCTGCGGTTCGCTCCCATCTCACCTCTAAAGAGTGTGGGATTTCCCGCTCACGGTGTTAAGATTTAAAAACAGGTACATACTGTGCGCTTTTAGCCCTTGGCAAATTCGGATAATCTGGCATATGTTGCACACATTATTCGTCATATGTCTAAAGTCTTAACCTTCTTTAATATCCTAAGATGCAAAAAAGTAGTATGGGTAACCTAGTGGGATTCAAGTCAAAAGAGAAGTATACTGCACTTATAGAGGTGGTAAGTGGATCTACTGAAAAGTACGCTCTGGATCCGAAAACCAATACTGCCATCTTAGAAAGAATTCTTCCGGTGCCATTGCTTAAAAACATGAATTACGGATTCCTTATGGACACGCTAAGTTGTGACAGCGATCCACTGGACGTTATAATATTAAGCGGCATCAAACTGGATATGGGCCAACGCGTAAACGTAGTGCCCGTGGGCATTATATTTACTGCAGATGAAGGGGGTTTAGATCCAAAGATAGTTGCAGTGTATAAGCGCGACAAAGTATACGGAAATGTATCTGACATAGGTCAAATAGACAAAAAGCTCTTCGAAGAAATATGCAATTACCTGCTTTGCTCAAAGACGCTGCCTGGATCCTGGATTGAAATGCATGGGGCTGGTGGCCACGATCAAGCAGTACTTGAAATCAACCAGTCAAGAGAGAGAATAAACGCACTTATGTGTGCAGAAAGGCATTAACCCTTGATTATTGTTGACATCACTTTTTTTCCAGAAATGGCATCATATAGCCTTCCTCTCTTGTTTGCATTTATTATCTGGCATACTGCATGGGAGTTTCTTGACATTTCATACAGGGCCAGTACTTTGCTTCGCATACTGCCAGTAACGTCGAATTTTCTCCTGATGTTTGAGAAATCTGCCTTGTTAAGATTGTCACGTGTTATAACTTTTATGAGTCTGGCACCATCCGATGCCTTCGGATCAGAGGTAAATACCCCATCAACATCAGTACCTATTATTATCTTCCAGGGCTTCAGCTTTCCTGACAGATACCTGAATATCTCCTCAGTAGACGTTATACATATGCCCTGCTTCATATCTATCGCCACATCGCCATATACTACTGGCACGAACCCTAACTCCAAGGCAGACTTTATCGGAGCTACATCCCACTTCATTATCCTCTTTCCCCTTGCAACCACGCTGCTTGACGGCGAAAATGAAAATGCCCTCATTTTAAGTCTTAGCATTTCTGATATTATTATAGAGTGAAGATCTGACGCAGCCTTCTGGGTCAACGCCGTGCCAAATAAACTTGAACTATTAATTAAACCCTCCTGGATTTTGTACTTATGTGCTGGTACATGCGGAAAAGAACCGCCCCCATGTCCGATTATTATATTTTGCCTCTTTGATTTCTTTATCTCCCTCAGCAATTCCCTTATTTTGCTTATCTTTGGGGTTATGGGATGATCTACCTCCGTTATTACACTACCGCCAAGTTTTATCATGATGATTTCCATTAGCCTGTCATCTCCTAGGGCCTAGTCTATTTATATCTATAAGTGAAGTATCCTCGCCTAAAAGCCGCGGGCCGCTTCCAGATCTTGATTCTATGACACCTTTTACTCCTGGAATGTCTTTCAATAGATCTTGCACATCATTCTTAGATTCTGCAGTAGTTATAATATGCGCATTAGCTCCTGCATCGAAAGTGTAAGCTGCCACATACCGTCCTTTAGTCTCGTTTAATTCGTGTATCGCATACATTATCTCCTTTGATATGTCAGTTAAATAAATTATTGGAGGCCAGGTATCTAACATTGTGGCATGCATGTTGTTGCTATCTCTCATTATTGTTTCTGCAAGTCTTTGGAAATCTTTTGTGATGATGGCATTAGCAACAATCTCTGTGCCTTTCTCAGCGAAAGCAGGTCTTGTAGCATATAGCGAGCTTGTTCTGATTGTAGCAGAATGACCTGCACTAGACGACACCTTTTTCTTTGAAGGGTCAACTATCGTTATAACGTCCATGAGTTCAGGCCAATGCCTCTCAGTCACCACTTGTTCTGCAACGGAATCGGAACCATCAGACGCCAGGCCCATATCCCACCTTACTATGCCTCCATACACACTTCTGCATGCACTTCCACTTATTCTTCTTGCTATTGCAGACATGTCTCTTTGTGAAAGGCCCAGATTTAATGCATGTGAGAGGGCAAACACAAGTGTTGCGCCTCCAGAAGCACTTGATGCAAGTCCGCTGCTCGACGGAAAATTGTTCTCTGACACTATTAACGCATTCATATCCAACTTACTTATGCCTCTTACATAATCTAGCATATTCTTTATAAATCCCGATTTTTCACTAAATTCGCCTGACAGGCGCTCCTCCTTGCCATTTATGAATAATCTGTCTTTCTCTATTTCTTTTGAGAAAAGTACGCTTGTTTTTGTGCTTACCGTGTCATCAAGCGTCATACTTATACTCGAATTCATGGGCAAATTGAGTTTCTCGTCCCTTCTTCCCCAATACTTGATAAATGCTATGTTTGACGTTCCTATTGCCGTTAT
>JAMCSX010000024.1 GCA_023379055.1 Candidatus Martarchaeota archaeon
CTGCAACAGTTAATGTTATTTAACTCTCTGAAGGACTCCAGTTCATCTTGCCTGTATAAGCTTGTTGTGTGAATGTACAGCTCTATTTGCTCTGCACTGCCAAATTCTTGCCTAAACGCCTCTATCAGCAAAGCGATGTTCTTCCTTGGGGTAAAATCGGCTATATATAAAACCCTAAACGGTCTGTATTTCCTTGTATTGCCAAATTTTCTATAGTAATCCATGTCAAAACAGTATGGCATATGCACCGTGTCTGCATTTTTCACTCTTTTAAATGATTTCATGTTGAATTTTGTAGGCAGCCATATCTCGTCCACTATCCCACTGTTGCATATCCTAAGCCAGTCTCTCGGTATGACATCTGTTTCAAAGACTGTCTGCCCAATTACATAGTCTGCACCCACAATATCCAGATCCGCCCACTCGCTCGGGGCCGTTTGCAAGATAAGTATGTTTCTGTATCCTTCAATAAGCTCTGCATTCTCTGCATGTTCCAGCACTTTCACGTCATTCCTGTCTAGTTTGGTCTTATCAACCGAAGCCCTCTTTGACGGCACTACCTTGACGTTTATCCCTGCGTTTATCAATCCCAATATATATGGCCTTGTTACGGCGCCGTATCCACTCGCCGAGTATACCGAACCGAACCAGATTATATTATATTTGTCATCAGTTTGCTTCACATCTACTCCCCTGGGAATATTACTGCGCGGCCTTTTATCTGAACATTGACATTTTTCTTAATACACTAAGTACATACTTCTTTATACGTTTATCTACCCGTATGACTGCAATGCCTTTTTTTCGCAATCCATAAACCACTATATCCCCCATTCTTGCAAAATTTATGCATACTAAAGATGCAAGATCCTCCTCCCCAATCACATATATTCCTATATCCCTATTTGACTTTGAAGCTGCATTTATCGCATTCCAGAGCCTTAAGCTTATGGTCCCCCTCGCATTCTTCACGCGTAATGGACTCTTATATGTCCTTTTTATTATTGGATATACCCTTCTACTTCTCCCAGTTCTGTAATCAAAGATACTTACTTTTGGCGTGTATCCTAATCTAAGCAATGTTGCTACTGTAACGTCACCTACTGCATATATCCGTTCAGTTTTTTTTACGGTCTTTTCTAATCGGTTGCTATCCGCTATTATACCAAATGGGCTAGCCAACTCTCTCCTCAGGTCTTTACCAAGAACAAGACTACCTTTAACTCTAAATCTCATCTTGACACCAGGGCCGCATAGTTCACGAATACCCTAAGCAAGCCACCAACAAACGGCACGCTATTGGACAATGTTCTTATGGTCTCAAGGTCTGCCTTGTCCGCGCCTCCGGACAGCACAGCAAGTATTGGATAAGTGACTATAAAGCCAATCGCAGCGCTTATCAGGAGAGGTATGCCCCCGATTACGCTGCCAAGAGGCACGAACAGCAGAAGAAGCAACAGGTTGACTGCACCCAGCCTGATGAATTTCCCAAATCTCAGTCTGATCCTGTAAAGCTTACGCAGCTTGCCTATGAATATAAAGTCCGCGGCAAGCGGCATTATCAGGAAACTTATCACTGCATATCCCGGTCCTCCAAATTTCGGTATGAATACAAAGAACATAAGGAGCGCAACGGCGTTCAATGCAATATTATACGCAAGAATGGATTTCACCTTTCCTGAGCTTATCAGCAGCGTGCTAGCGTATCCGCCTGCAAGCCCCACCAGAATGCCTATGCTCATGAGCGAGATGTACAGCGGCGCATAGGAATAGCTGCTTCCGAACAAGGTGTAGGTGAACGGAGTGGAAAATACTGCCATGTAAAGCAGTGCAGGAGCAACAAGCACCATTGCCATGTATACTGTGTACCCGTATATTCTGCCGATATCCTTTGCAGTTCTCCTGTCAGCAAGCGCCGCAGCGAATGTTGGAAGTATCGCTATACCTATTGAATCAAAGACCATACTAAGCATAGAGCTGGCCCTTGTGGCGATGCCAATGTTGCCTATTGTGCCTGGAAGCACGAAGTAGCCTAGGAATATGAGGCCTATGTTGCCAGCAACTCCTCCTATTATGCTTGACAGGGCAAGAGGCGCAGAGAAGGAGAGTATTGTCTTTATATATCTAAAAGACGGCAGCCTGGGCGACAGCCCGTTGTATCTGAAGACAAAGAACATCCCAACGAAAAATCCTATGAAGTAGCCGGACACCAGTCCATATATCGGTGCTAGTGCCCCGAATCCCTCAAACGCGAGTATTATGCTTATCGAGGCCTGGAAAAACGCCTCCATAGTGGCGATTATGGCTATGCCCTTCCCATTGCCAAGACCAACAAGGACATCATAGAATGTGCCGAACAGCATTGCACCTATTATCCACAGCGAAATTGCGTCTATCACGTATCCCATGCCCACCGTGTGAAACACATACTGGGATATCTGGCCGCTCACCAGCATGAATGCGGATACAACGATTAAACCTGAGACTACAACAAGCGCAAGTGCGCTGGATACGATACGATTAACGTCCTCCTTCCTGCCGGCTTCCTTATACTGCGCAACAAATTTGTTCAGTGCCAGGCCGACTCCCATATAGCCTATGGAGCCGAATATCCCTGCAAATGCAACTGCAAGTGTGTATACTCCATACTGCGCAGGCCCCAGAATCCGCGTTACAAGTATGAATGCAACCCCTATCATCGCGAAGGTCAGCACCTTGGCAAACAGCACGTAGCTTGCCATGTTCACGGCTTTCGACCCTACATCAATGCTATTATCCATAAACCAACGCACCAACAATTTTCAGATTTCTAAGTTTTATACTTTAGCAACCATCGCAATAACGGAATAAAGACTATTTTCTTGCCTTCAATCCTCTGCTCTGCCTCGTAATCCCAGGTAATAACAACCAAATTCCTGCACTTTAATATCTCTGATGCCTTCAATAAGGCGCCGGTTTCCCTTCTCTTCACCTCCATTGCGCTGCTTATGTCTGTAACCTGTATGAGCTGTTCAACCCTGTTTCCATATCTTACTACAAAATCAACCTCGTTATCGCTATAATCGCGCCAATAGCTTATTTCTTGCCTGTTCTTTGAATAGCTTCTGCGTCTGAGCAACTCTATAGCCACTGTGTTTTCCATCAATCTCCCATCTTGGCCAAAGAGCTCAGGAGAAATTGAGTTTGCTATGCCATTGTCTATGCAAAATATCTTCTTAGGCGCTATTGTCCTCTCTTTAAGCTTTGGCGAGTATTTCTCTAACGCAATCAATAAATATGCATTTTGCAGATAAGACATCCAATTCAGGGCAGTCTGGGTGCTTTTAATCCCGATCAGCTTTGCTGCATTGTTGTAGCTTATTACCGAAGTTATGTTTGCTATGGAATATCTTGCCAGTTCCCTCAACTTCTCAGTCATTTTAATTCCATGCCTCTGCACTATATCCCGTTCTATTATGTCTCTGTAAAGCGTAAGCAGCAATGTGTTGCTTCGTTGCGCATCGCCATTCCTTCCGTAAAAATACACGAAACCTCCGTACCTTACATATTCCAGAAGCTCCAGCATAAGTCTGGCCTTTTTTGCAGTAATATATGTGTCATTGTACTCTGCATCAAGGCCAATATACTCAAGATACTCCCTAAAGCTGAACGGAAAGAGTTCATGATCAACATGTCTCCCGGTAAGCGCAGTTGCAAGCTCTTTGCTCAATAAACGTGCATTGCTCCCTGTAACCACAACTACCTTTGATTCGGTGATTCTAGAAACGAAACTTTCCCACCCCACGATGTTTTGTATCTCATCGAATACCAAAACGCCTATATCCGGCCCCTTGAGTTCATGCAGAGCCTCTAGCACTTTGTTAAGTTCTGAGGAATCCATGCCCCTGAGCCGTTCATCCTCGAAGTTAACGTACGAATGCGCCATCCCTCTAGGCAGCATCATTGCAAGCGTGGACTTGCCGCATCTCCTGACCCCTGTTATTATATTTGCAACTCCTGGATGCAGCGGCATGTTGGGCAGCGATAACTCCCTTCTTATAATCTTGCCTTTCTCAAATCTTGACTTAATATCGAGTTCCCTGTCAGCTATTGCAGCTTTTATGTCAGCAACATTTACCATGGTATAATATGCAAGCTGAATGTTAATAAAGTTTCTGTTTCCAATAGAAACTTTAGCCTAATATTTCTCTTTTCAAAGACAATATTCGCATTCATTCATAAGCGATGCTTATGAGATCATACCTAGAAAACTCACATCAATGCTGCTTTTCGTCCGTTGTTGCACCAACTTCTTTTTCTGAAGCCGAACTAATAAGCTTAAGTGAACTGTGTTATTTTCCCTTAAGCATACTCTCCAGTTTTGGAAATATCGTCTCCTCGCCAAACCGTTTTAACATAATCTCCGATATCCTGGACTTCAGCCTTCCATATTCTTTTTTGTCCTTTGACCATAATCGGCGATAATCCAATATGGAATCTGCAAATGCAGATGTATCAAACGGTTTGGC
>JAMCSX010000025.1 GCA_023379055.1 Candidatus Martarchaeota archaeon
TGTTTCTTTCCCTGCTTCTTCTCATTTACTCTTCTTAAGAAGTTCTGATATGCCTTTATAAGCCTGTATTCTATCTCGCATCTTGTCTGCGAGTATAGTTTCAGGTATTTTTTGTCTTCTTGAATTATTTCCTTGACAAACCTGTTGAACTGTGCCATCGAGACTTTTGTCTTTCCGTTCTGGTAGGATGCAACTGACTTCTCAAGAATCTTGTTGTAGAACTGTTGTGCAAGGATCAGCCGTTCATCTATTTCTTTCTGCCTTGTGGCATCAGGATAGATCCTGAATTTATAGGCTCTTGTCAGTTCCATGACCTTTATATCGTTATCCATCTTTATACACTTTTCTGCGGTTCGCTCTCATCCCACCCTCGAAGGGAGCCCGAAGAGGGCGTGGGATTTCACGCTCACGTTGTAAATGTTTATTAACTGTACTATCATAATAATACCCGAATCTAACGGTGCAGAACATGCCATCAAAGACGAAGAAAAACAACACTGAACGCTCAATGCATTCCCTTTGGATAGTGTCATCCGCAGCAATTGTGCTTGCAATCATATCCATGTTTGTAGCAGTATCTGCGGTGATGTACGCTGCGCAGCAAAAAACAGTGCAAGCAACTACTTCTGTAGTGCAGCCAAATTTTGGATCTACTCTGGCAGGAATAGATACGCCGTTGAATAGCACCGACCTTGCAGTTATAAACAACGCATCCGATGTGTACTTCCAGACTGCCGGAGAGATGTACCTTAATGGGTCACTCTCAGATCCAATATTTACAAGCAACAACAAGGTTGCGCCATTCATGGTAAACGGCAAGCCTTCAGTAATCTACCTTGGATCTATAACCTGCATATTCTGCGGTGAGAACAGGTGGGCAATGGCTCTCGCACTCTCGAAGTTCGGTAAATTCTCGCAGTTGTTTACCGGATACTCCTCTTTTGGCGACGGCGACGTGCCAACGCTGTATTGGGCAGCTGATAATTACAATTCATCTGGCGATAGCGTAAAGAATTATTATTCGAGCAGCTATGTGAATTTTGTATCCATAGAAGATATCAATCCGATTCGAGGGGGCTTCTTACTTAATTCGCCTTCAAAAATAATCCAGGATCTCAATGCAACCGAAAATAAGAGCGCTATAGGGGCGTTTAACTACATAATAAACCTTAGCGCAGTAAAAGCAACAGCATTCATGGGAACCCCATATACTATATGGGGAACCCATCAGTTCTCAGGGGCTGATGCTGAGGTGTTCGGCAACACTACGCCTTCAGGAAGCGTCATCGACCTGACATACATGACTCACGCGCAGGTATTCTCCCAGCTTTCACAGCCTCAGGACCAGTTTGCATGGAGCGAGTATGCTGCAGCTGACATATACATTGCCTCACTGTGCCAGTCGCTGAACAATACTGTGCAAGTATGTTCGCTTCCTGCAATCAGATCAATAGAGGCACGAATAGCGTAACTCAATAACGCAATATATATTACCGAATTAGTGCATTGCACATGGCCACAAAAAATAAAATATCTACGAACAGCGCGAACCGCAGGATCAACACTGCGATACGCATATTCAGCCATCCTCTCTACATTCTTATCGCAGTGCTTGGCTCATCGGCCTTCTTTTATATATTCCATTACCTTATATCCCGCTCAAACAACGGCGTATTCATCATATTCACACCAATATACCTGATATACGCGCTGGTTATAACATCCGGTATACTATTCTCAATAAGCGTATTTGCAATAATCCATTCGGTGGCATCAAGAAGATCAGGGGTATCGGGCGGCATTGCCTCTGCCCTTCTTCCAGCCGCAGGAAGCCTTATAGCCAGTTGCGGATGCTCGTTTTCCCTCCTTGCATCCATTCTCCTGTTTCTTGGAATAAACACGTTCGAGGCGGCAGGCATAATCTCATTCATAGGCAGCTACCAGGCCTGGATAATACTTGCAATGATATCCGCAAACATATTGATGATAATATACTATCTCGGGAAGCCGTTCGGGCTCCACCAACCTCTGCGCAAGCGCGGCTAGGATGCGACATTACCAACCATGGACTATGTGGGCTTCCAATGGCGCTTTGACTGACAGACATCTCCCATTCGGCCGGGCCAACCTAGGCGCTAATCTTTGCACGCTTTCTGTCATCTTTCCTTTCATGCAGGAACTTGTACCACAGATCGTCGCTTAGTCCAAGCCCCTTCCTAAGCCGTGGGCTGAAGACATGGCTGAGTACCTCCCCTTCTCTCGCATTGATCTCAGTATACAGGTATCCAGTCTGGCCGTTATTCCGGGCAACTGCAGATCCCAGTGTCTTCACATAAGTATCCGTGGAAGTCTCCGCCATTGTCGGCGCCTGCACAGCCTCGAAGTCATTTGTCACCACATCCCTAACAACGTGGCCATGCCCTGTCCATATGAACTTTGATGAGCCCCTCTTGTTTTCAAAATGGCTGACTACTGTCGACTCCTTGCTTGAAAGTCCGTGTCTTATCTCGACTGGTATGTCCCTAATTACAAAAGTCTCTGCACCTATGTCCTGTCCAGACGCCTTCTTAACATAGTCATATTTATGCTCTTTCCAGTCCTCGGGCAGCCCAAGCTTCTCGCGTGCTCCGTCAAGCATTGCATATATCTGCCCTGCGACCGCTGACGCCTCGTCCCTGGTTATATCCCTAGTGGACTTGTTATCATGATTCCCTGAGGACACAACAACATACCCTCCTCTCTTTACCACATCGAATATCAGCTCCCTGAGCGGCTCTACGAATACTTCGGGCTGTGCATCGGTGTTGTGTATCACAGAGTTCCTCAGCTTCTCGTATCTCTCTATCATAAGTTCTGTTCTCTTTTCTGCTGTCACCCCATTCTTTTTCAGCCAGTAATCGTACTCGCGCATTATGTTCGGATCGTTCTCTACTCTTGGGGCATCCATGTGCTTCTGAAGGTTCCCCTCAATATTGTCGCCATTTAGTATAAGCACGTCCGGCTTGAGCTTAAGGGCATCCTCTGCAGCTGCCTTGAGCAGCCTCAGATCGCCAAAATTGCCTATATGTACATCTGAAAACTCAACCACGTGTATGTTCTCCGCAGCATCCGGTGCGGTTCTGCCAGCGTTAGGAACCAGCGACCTAAGAAGTTGCTCGTCTGCATATTCAAGTTCAGCATCTGTTATCTCAGATGGCCTCTTGCCCCTAATCAATGCCCTCTGCAGTTCAGGGTCGCGGCTTATGTCGCCAGATTTAATCACTGTACCAAGCTTCTTCACCAGCAGCTCAATTACTTCCGCCTCCTCCCTGTCCGATAGCAGCCTGTGCTCCTCCAGCAATGCAGGCTTTAAGGTCTCATGCACCAGGTTTCCAGACCCTTCTATTCTTATCATGCTTACGCTTGTATCAATGAGCCCCCGCTCTGGCAGCCTTGTCTCATCAGTCCTTGTCCTGTTCAGGTACTGTCTTGTGGCCTCTGCAGCTGACAGGAAAGGTCCCTTTGCAAGTGTAGCAATTACTGTATCCGTCTGATCCTTCCATGGATCTATGGCAAACGACGTGAATGTTGATTTTCCCCCAACCAGCACGTTCAGAGCTGCAGAATCAATCTTACGCTTCTGCTCTCTTCCGAGGCTCTCGACCACGTTAAATGTCCTTTTCAGGAGAGTTGTATTGCCGCTTCTCTCGTACATTCCTGACCCAAGTCTTAATCCGTCAGTAACAACCAGATTCGAAGCGCAGTGCACAGAAGACGAACTTATCTCATATACTGCAAGCTTCTCTGTTTGTATTGTCACATTCATAGACCTTCCAATAGCGTCCTTAACCAGTGACAGGTACTCTGATCTTGCAAGCTCTGAAAGTACGTCGTTTATGTCTTTTGGCAGCGGTATATGGCCTATAAACCTGAAGTTGCCCCCGAACCTCTGCATCATTTGCTGCGCAGTCTCCCCATCAACAGTCTCTTTCAGCCTCTTTGAAAGTGCATGCCTCCTGTTTCCAAGGATCTTTACCTCCTTCTCAAGGGCTTCATATTCTGTTGATCCTGTTGCAACGAGTTCAGGCGTGAGCCTGGCGTTCGCATCGTCAATTTTAACCTTTACCTCATCAAGCATCTGTTTTATCTTTTCCTTCGGTATTTTGGAGAATGCATGCTGCTCAAGTATGTTGAAAAGCTCAATACGGTAGTTCTCCTCTGCCTTCTGCTCCTTTCTCAGCTTCAGGTTCTTCTTCTGCTTCGAGAGCTCATCATTAAGCCCAACGAGCGCGTCTTGATTCGATGCGCCTTCAATCCTCCTCTTCAGGTCGGATACCGCAAGTCCAAGATTCTCTATCTCGTGGCTCCTGAGGTCTACCTGTGCCATGGCCTCGTCCCTGTATTCCTCTATCGCCTCATGAGGCGTTCTGCCCGCAAGTGCCCTAGAGTACTTCTGCTTTATGTCTATTATGTTCCTCAGGTCTGACCATCCAAACACATATATCAATTGTGAATCTTCAGGAAGAGATGATTTAATCCTCTCTATACTGGGCCTGACCACTTGTGCGGCAGCCTCAAGATTCTTTATTCCATCAACTATTACGGAGAGCTTGTCATGGTTGAGTGGCCCTCCCCTATTAAGCGGCATGTCTGGAAGAAGACCTCCGTTTACAACAAGCACGTCCGGCTTCTCATTGTCAGGAAGCCCCTTCAGGTAGTGGGCAAGGCCTATCAGTCCATCTTCATATGCATACTTCTTTGCGCAGTTTATCTCCGAGATTACAAGTACGTTGTACGAATCCTTAGAGACATTTGCCACCATTTAACCCTCCCATAATTAATTAGGATGCTTCTGGAGATTATATAAACCTAATCTGCAAAGAGCAACATTCGCAGTTCTGGAACAGGCCAATAGCAGTGGCTGCTGGCCACCAACTCATGCCCATTTGTCGTTGGCATACCACATAACTTAAAAGCTTTATTATTCATATAAAGGATTCATGGAGGGTCTATTTCCGCTCGGCACTGGAATAAGCCGTGTCCGAGGCATTGTAAACCTGATAAAGCAGCACAAAGGACGCATGGAGATATCAGAGCTTGCAGAGGAGTCTGAGGAGGATGTAGACGATCTCCTGCCGCTCATCGAGGCGTGCAAGATGCTAAAGTTCGTCACAGTGGAGGACTCTGTACTAAGATTGACCGAGAAAGGAGCCAGGCTTACTTTTTCAAATTTTTCGAAATCAATAAAAGAAGGGCTTGATGATGTTGAACCATTCAAATCAACGCTTAAAATAGTCAACGAACGCCAGATCACCTCAGCAGAGCTCTTCTCGAAGCTCAGGAGCAGGGGCATAATGTTTCATGGCGACGAAGCCGCAAACGACATAATGCTCAAGCGACTTCTCATAAGATGGGGGGTGCGCTCAAAGCTTATAGAGTACGACCCACAGAATGACGTCTGGTCAAAGGCAAGGGTCTGAACAGATTTTCCATCTGCATGGAAATATTGCCTATTAAATTTCTTCTAACATAGTCTGTGCCAGATCAGGTTTAACGTCGGTGAATATTCTAATCTTAAACAGGATTTTATACATGATGATGGCTTTAAATATCTGGGATTTCATAACCCTCTCTGGGTGGGTATATGAAGACAACAACTAGACCAACACAGGCAAGTCTGAATGAAGACTTGATAAATAAGGCAACAATCGGAAATCTCGAAGGAGTAAAAGCGGCATTCAGGAACGGAGCAGACCTTAATGCATCGGACAGGGGTCTATCCGCAATTGACCATGCAGCCAGAATAGGGCACGCGGACATAGTCAGGTTTTTCCTAGACTATGGCGCAACTATATCTCCTAAGACCATCAGGATGGCGCAGCTCAGCGGCAGCCAAGAGATGGAACAGCTCATAAAAGCGATGAAGGAGAAGCAACAGGGACATGTGCTCGAGGGCGCAATAAGGGAGTAGAATCCCTTATGTGGTCTCAATGGGCAAGGATCGCGTAGATTTCATCCATTTTTTTCGATAGGACCTCCGATCTCTTGTCCCTGGGCCTCCCTGCCTTAATGCTTATTACCTTCTTGACTGTTGCAGGCTTGTCTGACAGCACAACTATCTTGTCTGACAGCTGCACTGCCTCCTCAACGTTGTGTGTCACCATTATAACCGAATTAACTGATATGTTCTTGTTCTCAAGCATGTACACAATATCGGATCTCAGGGTCTCTGCTGTAAGTTCGTCAAGTGAGCTGAACGGCTCGTCCATAAGTATAACGTTGGGATCGGATACGACTGCCCTTGCTATCCCAACCCTCTGCTTCATGCCCCCGCTAAGTGCATTCGGATAATAAGAGCCAAATCCCCCGAGTCCGAATCTGTCGAGCAGCTCAGATGCCAGCCTATTCTTCTCAATATCGCTGAGACCTGACATTGACAGGCCTATCTTCACGTTTTCAAGGTTTGTCAGCCACGGAAGCAGGGCGAAGTCCTGGAATACAAACGACATCTTTCTGTTCGGGCCAGTTATCTCCTTGTTCATGAATTTCACGCTCCCAGTAGTTGGCTGTATGAGGCCGGCTATTATCCTGAGAAGTGTGGATTTCCCGCAACCCGAAGGCCCGATTAATGATACAAATTCGCCCTTTTTTGCGGCGAACGATACATTATCCATTATCTCAAGGTTGCTATTCTCGAAGGTGAACGAGACATCATCTACGGATACTATTGCCATCATAAATTTACCTCAGCCATACATCTTTGCTATGCTCCTATAATATTTCTTCCACACGAACGTGTTTATCAGGATAATCATTACTACAAGGTTTAAAAGTGCCACAGCCATCAGGACCAATCCGCCGCTAGATATTGCAGTATCCAGCAGCCTGCCAATGCCTATGCCTACAGAGCTTATCACCTGTGATCCTGACACCCCTGTTGTTGTGAAGTATTCCGCGACTATGCTCGCGTTCCACTCCGCAGCTATTCCAGTTATTGCCCCAGTTATGAGCCCCGGAAGTATTGCCTTAAGGTATATGTTCTTCCAGGCATTTGATCCCTTCACACCGAATATCTTCTTGACCTCAAACATGTTTTCAGGGAGCGTGCGCGTGCTTGCCATAATCCCGAATATCACATACCATATCCCGCTAAGGAAGAATATCACGAATGCAACATACTCGCCGCCATGCGTGCTCCCATGTACAAAGGTTTCTGCAATAAGCGGAAGAAGTATGGTTGCAGGGATCGAGGCAAGCACCTGAAACAGAAGTATGTAGCTTGAGGTCTTCTTGGTCATGAATATAAGATATATGCCTACAGGAACTGCAACTGCAAGTATGACAATAAATGCGATCCATATACGCGCAAAGGACGCCGCAAGCGCAGGTATTACCTCCAATTCGTAACCCAGCAGTATCCTGTTGGATGCTATCACGTATATTATTGCGGCGGCCATGAGCACTGCCATAATCCTGTAATACGATGACATATCCTTTGTATTTTTGTGTATTGCAGGTTTCCTCGCTGTTCCCTTACCAGAGCGCGTTACGGCAAATCCTGCCGAATCAAACACCTCTCTATTTCTTGGTATGGCGTGGCCTATCCAGTCAAGCACTCTCTTCTCGTAACGCGGCAGGACCGCAGATGCATCTGCAGACTGCCCGCGCATGTATCTTGTAGAATATTTTTCGAGGGGCCTGAAGAACAGGAACCTGGTTGCAACTACAAACGCTACAAACACTCCTATTGCCATTATATACGACGTGCCGGCAAGCGAAGGAAGCACGCTCCCTATTCCGTATGTCACATGGTAGTTTACATTGCCAGTAGAGAATATCTCGCTGGTCACTAGGTAAAACAGGCCTATGGCCCATGACAGTATTGACTGCTGCACTATTCTCGGCATGCTTGCTGGCACATATATCCTCCTCAGCCTGCTCCAGAAATCGAAGTGATACATGTCTGCAAGCTCTATGAATTCCTTAGGCATGGTCTTCACCGACTCATACACGCCGAAGATTATGTTCCACAGCATGCTGGTTACTATAAGAAATATCACTGCCGCGTTTATTCCTATGTATCCAGGAAGCAGGAACACGAACACGAATATCGCAAATGGAAAGAATGCAAGTATCGGGATGGTCTGGAGCACGTCCACAACCGGCAGGATTATCCTCTCAGCGCGCGCATTTGTAGCAGCATATATGCCCACGAATATGCTTATGAATACAGATATGAAGAGCGCAGCAAACATCCTGATCCATGATGCCGATGTATCCACTACCAGCATAAGCAGGAGCGACAGGAAATCCATACCTGTTAATCCCGACAGGATGAATATAAGTCTTTCCGTGGAAAATATTGTGGTAACTGGTGAATCATGCAAAGAAAAACAAAGAAAATCGATAATAGGACAGCTGCAAAACGCGGGCCAGTAACGTCGAAGAAAGTTCGTGCTTCTCACAAGAAAACGCGCGCAACAAAGCCAAAAGTTGCCGTGCACATCAATGCACCTGACATCGAAGACTTTCTAATCGGCATGGCCATGGAGCACGGCACCAATCAGGGCAATGGCGCAGACGTGGAAAACCTTCTGTACAGCGTGACTGGAGGCATGTCGGATCTTGGTTACCGATTTGGGTTTTCGATAGGAAAGGCGATCGCCCTAAAGTCAGAAGGTAAAAAATCCTTCGACGAGCTGTTTGGTATTATTGGACTCGGTGACTCACTATACCACCCGTTCAGGGATAAGGTGATAATAACATCAAGGCCGTCTATCCTCCCTGTATTTCAGCTGAAAAGGAACATTCACATATACGAGGCAGGGATAATATCAGGTTCCCTGTCTCAGAAGGCAAACATAGTTGTCAATACAATAGAGAAACAGTGTATATACAACGGATCCGAATCCTGCCAATTTGTTTCGAAGCCAATGTCTGGCAGGCAGCAGCCTGCCTGGATAGGGGTTGATGCGGCAGCAGATGCGATAGCGCACGCAATAGCCTTCAGGCATTTCTCAAGGCATGACGGCGAGTACATGCGCGCACTTGCATACCTTCCTCTTATCGAAGGCAATATGGGCAAGCATGTGTTAAAGATAATGATAATGTCAGGGAAAAAACTTGGGGGCATGTCCGGATATCAGGACACTGCCCGTATAGTATCCTCTATAGCTAACTATTTCGGAGCTGCTGACCATCATGTTGAAAAAAGCGGCAGGAAAACGCTTATAAGATTGCAATACGAGAGCTATAACTCTATGCAGGGCTTTATCTCGCTTGGTGCCGCACTAATGACGGGCTTTTTGGAGTCGATAGGCATGTCCGCAAGTGTAAGCTTCATAACGAACAGGGATAAAAGCTATACTACCATAATAGAGGCAAGGAGAGCGTAAATGGGAATCCTAGATATCATCACGCGGGCAATACCCCATATAAAAAAGCCGGAGAAGCCGCTTACATTCAGGGACAAGCTCAAGTGGACCGCAATAATAATGACAGTGTACTTTATAATGTTCAGTACTCCTGCATACGGGGTAAACCTGTCCACACTGAATGAGCCAGTGCTTCAGCTTATCAACATAATATTCGCCGCAAGGACAGGAACCCTGATAACTGTGGGAATAGGGCCCATAGTGCTCTCAAGCATAGTGCTTCAACTTATACAGGGCACTGGACTGATAAATCTTGACCTTTCAGATCCAGAGCAGAAAGGAAAGTTTCAGTCAATACAGAAGCTTTCGGCGATTGTAATAGCCCTTGCAGAGTCGGTAATATTCACAACTACGGGATATGTGCCTCTTGCAAGCCCCAGCTACTTTGGAATAGTAGTATTCCAGCTTGCAATAAGCGCAATAATAGTCATATACCTTGACGAGATGATGGTCAAGTACGGCCTTACTTCCGGAATAAACCTGTTCATAGCTGGGGGCGTCGCATATTCCGTAATAGCCGGAACCGTGAGCATACTGATACCTGACGCAATGGGCGCAATCGCCGCAGGAGGTGCATCTGCATTGCCCAACGCTATTCTTGCATTCGGCCCACTTTTCTTTGCGATAATAGTGATGCTAATAAGCATATACGCGTACGACATAAAGGTTGAGATACCGCTTGCCTTCAGTCAGCTCAGAGGGGTTGGGGGAAGGCTGCCGATACCCTTCCTCTATGTCAGCGTGCTTCCGGTAATACTTGCAACGTCCCTTACAATATCAATGAGTGTCTGGTTCTCATTCCTTGCGCATGCTACCGGACCGCTTGCATCGCTGGCGCATTTCATAGCATACTACCAGGTGACCCCAACACCGACTGGCGGCACGTCAAGCAACCTTGTCGGAGGTGTACTGTACCTGATATCCCCGAATTTTCCCCTTCCATATTCATCCCCGTACGGAATAGGTGGATATCCCCAATACGTCTCTTTTCTGCTTACCAGCACCAGCTCATTATACCTTCCGTGGGGCGGAGTCCTATTTGTCCCAGAATGGATCCATATAATAACATATACTCTCATGCTGATACTTCTCTGCATAATATTTGGGAAGTTCTGGGTCGAGATGACTGGGCAGAGTCCAAAGCACGTCGCGAACCAGCTCCAGGAAATAGGGTGGCAGGTTCCTGGATTCAGGAGGGATCCAAGGATAACCGAGAATATATTGAACAAATACATCCCCTCAATAACCGTGCTGGGAAGCATATTCGTGGCACTTCTCGCTGCGCTTGCTACGCTTACCGGTGCAATAGGCTCGGGCATGGGAATACTGCTTACGGTTGGGATCATGTACATGCTCTACCAGCAGGTCGAGAGGGAGAACATGTTGGAGGGCATGCCAGGCCTTGATAGCTTCCTGTCATGATGTGGATGCAGGAACGGGTCCTACTGGCACATTCTTGCAGATGCCTTGTAAATCCATAGCGGGAAGCGTCCATCCTTCAGACGGGAGATGAAAGCGAATGCGGCAACAAAAGACATATAAGTTTTAACACCGTGAGCGGGAAATCCCACACCCTCTTCAGAGGGTTCCCTTCAGGGGTGGGATGAGAGCGAACCGCAGAAAAGTGTATAAAGATGGATAACGATATAAAGGTCATGGAACTGGCAAGAGCCTATAAATTCAGAATCTATCCTGATGCCACAAGGCAGGCAGAGATAGACGAAAGGCTGATCCTTGCACAACAGTTCTACAACAAGATTCTTGAGAAGTCAGTTGCATCCTACCAGAACGGAAAGACAAAGGTCTCGATGGCTCAGTTCAACAGGTTTGTCAAGGAGATAATCCAAGAAGACAAGAAATACCTGAAATTGTATTCGCAGACAAGATGCGAGATAGAATACAGGCTCCTAAAGGCATACCAAAAATTCTTCAGGAGAGTCATGGAAGGAAGCAAGAAGGCAGGATTTCCAAGATTCAGGTCAAGAGACAGGTACAAGTCAATAACATACCCGCAGGACAACGGTTCTTTCTCAATAAGGAGGGATAGACTACGGGTATCAAGGATAGGCACAATGCGAATCGAACTTCACAGAAAGATAGAAGGCATAATAAAGACGCTTGCGATAAAGAGGGAAGGAGGAAATTATTATGCGGTCTTCACCACAATAAATGACATCAAAGTTCCAGAAGTGAAGGACACAAATCCCGTAGGGATAGATGTGGGACTGAACTCGTTCGTTGCAATGTCGGACGGGACAAAGATAGAGAAGCCGAAGTTCGTGAAGAAGTCCGAAAAACATATTGCAAGATGGCAAAGGATTGTCGCAAGGAGGAAGAAAGGCTCAAATAGGAGGGAAATGGAAAAAGAAATGCTGTCAAAGAAATGGGAACACACAACGAACCAGTCCGACGATTTTGCACATAAGCTATCGGGCAAACTGGTAAATTCAGGATACACCTCATTTGCTGTGGAAGACCTGCATATCCAAAACATGGTAAAAAACCATCGTCTTGCGCAATCAATCCATAACGCTTCATGGAACAGGTTCATAAACATGCTTTCGTACAAGGCTGAAAGTGCTGGTATGAAGGTAATAAGGGTGGATGCAAGAAACACCTCGAAGACATGCAGCGACTGCGGCAACATTCGGGATGTGCTGCTGTCGGAAAGGACATACACCTGCAACAGATGTGGTATGCAGTTGGACAGGGACATAAACGCATCAATAAACATACTCAAAAGAGCTACCCTCGGACAGAGGGGAAGTCACGCTCAGGGAGATATGGCCTCTGCGATTCAACAGGAATCGAAAAGCCGCATCGAAGAACTGAGAACCGATAAAACACATCCTTTGCGGGATGCAGTGATTGCATGACGCGGAGGAAGCCCACGCCGTTTACGGGTGGGAGGATGTCATCCGTTTGAATCTTGGTATATCTAAAAGTGATTGGGCATGTATGCAGGCAAGTCAGAGGTTGTTGGCGGATTAAGATCCTTGTTAAGGGACGCTTATAAATCAGGTACAAGCGTAAGAGTGGCAATAGACATAGACCATACGCTTGCAGTGATTGCACCCCTTATGCTTGCAGCTTTCAACAGAGATCACGGAACCAGCTTTACTGCTGACGATCATGCAGATTATGAATTCAGGAGCATAGGCTCTAATTACGAAGAGATGATGCCGTACTACACGGAGGTATGGAAAAGTCAGTACAAGCAGATACCGTTCTCAGGCAATGTCGGTCAGATAAAGGAGCTTACCAAATACTACGAAGTCAACATTCTTACGGCAAGAAGCCAGAACAATGAAGGTCCAACAGGAGGGACTGTAGACGCTATGCACGACTGGCTCAGAATCAATGGGCTTGGAGACATACACGTAGAGATATGTGACCGTATGAAGAGCAAGGTAGCGGATTTTGACTATCATGTATACATAGACGACTCTCCTGTACTGGCAAAAGAGATAGAAAGCACCGAAGGCAGGTTCATGTTTCTGGTAAGTCACAGATACAATGAACATATAGCCAACGGTCCGAGGGTATTGCACGTTGCAAAATCTGAAGTCGCCACCAATGCACTTCTAGACATCGCCAGAAAGGAGATTGCAGCGGCCAGAAAATCAGATAATCTTGATAAGCTCCAACACGCCAGCAAACCCCTATCTTTGAGATAGGAGTAAAGGCATGCAAGAAAGTATATAAAAATGAAAAACAAAGGGGAAACATGGAAACTATGTGTTTCTATAAATTCAGGATATACCCTGCCAAGAAAAGTCAGATAACCATAGACAATTCCATATCAATTTCTCAAAGACTCTACAACAAACTTCTCGAAAAAACGATAGAAGTGCACAAATCATGCCCTACCTCAAAAATATCCCAGAAAATCATTAACCAGGTGGAAAAGATAACCAGCAAAGATGTAAAAACCCTGTTCCCCGTTCACTATCCCACCAATAGCCATGTCTCAGAGTACGAAACAAAAGTAATCAGGGTTGCAGATGTAAATCACGCCACGGTCCCGCTTACCCATGCTGCAAAAACCAAGGGGATAAAAGGTGTATAACATATGCCAAAAATCGGAAAGATCGTAGTTATAATCGGTCCCATGTTTGCTGGAAAGACGACACGGCTTCTGAAGGAGATACAGAAGGCGCGAAAGGGAAGTAGGAAGGCAGTGTTATTCAAGTCTGGCATAGATAACAGGTACGGCGAGTCCGAGGTAGTGACACATGATGGTGCAAGGCTCCCAGCGATGGTACTTCCTGATGGCGAGCGGTGCATATCTGTGCTCAGGAAGGCTGCAAAAGAATACGACATAATAGGAATAGACGAAGGCCAGTTCTGGGACAATACTGACGGTCTTGTAGAAGAGCTAAATAGGCTTGCCTCAAACTCAAAGTCGATATATATATCCATGCTGAACTCAAAGGCGGTATATATACCCATGCTGAACAGGAAGCTCAAAGGCGAACTTTTTGATATAGGGTATGAATTGCTAGCATGCGCCGACCATATATACACACTTCGGTCAAAGTGCTGGAAGTGCGGAAGGAAGGCATCATTCACACAGAGGATCACTCCGTGGCCAAAGAGCAATAACATGGCAGATTTTGTAGGCGGTGCAAAAGACTACCAGCCAATATGCAGTACATGCCTTTCAAAGATCGATAATCCAGGGCTCTGATCAGATCCTTACTCTCGGCTTTTTTTTGTTCCAGAATGCATTGCTGTCGCCTTCAATGCATCATGAATAGACGTTTCCAAAATTCCAACCATTTTTGCAGCCTTGATCTCTGCAGGATTCAGCAGGTCTCCATTTCTCTCTGGATCAGAATCATGCCTTCTATGCCTTTTGTACAAGCCCATTATTTTCACAACAGAGACCAGGGGAAAAATCGCAAGGGCGGCATCTGGAGGCAGGAAAATGGGGTGGGCAATAGAGCAATTCTTCATACCCTCTGGATTCGACAAGACTCTTGCGCAGCTTGACGATAGTGAATATAATTCTTTTTGGCAGGATTTCAAAAAGAGCCTGCACTACTCACAATTAGGTGCATACCTTTCACCAGTGAATGATCACAAGCGGGCATGACGGGATTTGAACCCGCAACTCCATAGGAGAACTCGACGAAGTCTGATGGTCTTTTCTAATCACGGATCGTTTAACGATTGAATCGCATTGTTATGAGTCTGCCGTGTAGAGCTTTTATGTAGTATTATCGATATACCATAAACCTCTTCAGCGCAGCCACTTTTACGAAGTCGTTTATCAGCATGAAAGCCGCGCCGAGCACGAAGATAAGCACTATTGGCACTATCCCTATACTTGCCACGAATATGCCAAAATATGATAGGCTCACGCCTATGGCAATGCCAAGCACAGATGAGAGTATGAGCTTTGTACTGGGCCTAGATCTCCAGAAGTGTCTCTTCTCCCTAAGACTGAAAACTGCAAACTGGTCGGTCACATTAAATATAAGGAAAGCAAATGTCTGGAACTGCACTATGCTGAGACCGAGTACGTAGAGACCCAAAGGCACGAATGCGAGTGCCTCAACCATAAGAAGAATACCAATAACGCCGGAAATTTTCATTATGGGTTTTATATTCCACGAATCTGGCTTTCCTGAATAGTCGGCATTATCTGTGGAGATTGCTATGTTAACTATATCATTTGTGAATATCAATAGGATGAGCAGGAACGGGGTGATGGGCATGAACTTTAAGGCTATGAAGGTTATGGCTACAAAACCCACTATCTGGAAGACCTTTGCCACCTTGACAAGGGTATATGTTATCATTCTTGCAAAGATCCTCCTGCTTTCCTTGACTGCGTCCACTATCACTTCGAGCCCATTCTTAGTGAGGACAAGGGCCGCAGAGCTCTTCGCCACATCGGTTGCATTTGCCACTGCTATGCCTACCTCTGCTTCCTTCAACGCAGGAGCATCGTTTACTCCGTCGCCCGTCATGCCCACAACATAGCCCGCAGATTGCAGCGCCTTGACTATCCTGTATTTGTCCTCGGGGTAGACTCCTGCAAATCCCTCAGCAGTTATTATTCGTTTATCGGATCCCTTACTCTTACCCCCAAGCATTAGTATATTCTTGCCAAGTCCGACTTCACCGGCAATCTCCTTTGCCACAGGCAGGCTGTCCCCTGTTATCATCTTAACAGAGATGCCGAGTTCGTTAAGCTCTCCCATAAGGTGCTTGGCCTCGGGCCTGGGAGGGTCGTAAAGTGCGACAATGCCCATCATCTTCCATGCGCCTGCACCGTTTCGCATAGCCACTGCAAGAGACCGCAGACCACGGTCTGCAAGGTTGTTGACAGTAGCGTTAATCTTCTTCCTCTGCTCCGGGCTTAACTGTACAAGCTTCATTACCGCCCATGCGGCACCTTTGGTAACTTCGTATTTCCTGCCGTCCCCTATAGCTGCCTGCGTCCTCTTGGTAGACGGATTGAATGGGCTGAAAGAGAGTTGCCTGCCTGTCTTGATATGCAATGCGGAGGCATATGACAGCACGGCAGTATCTATTGGATCATTGTCTTCCTGCCGCGAAGCCTCTGCGGCGTATTTCAATACAGTCTTCTCATCGCTCCAGTAAGGTATGATCTCCTTCAGGGTTATTGCATTTTGGGTGAGAGTGCCAGTCTTGTCTGTGCACAATATCTCCATAGTAGATGTATCTTCTATCGCTTCCAGCCTTGTAACAAGAACGGATTCCTTTGCCATCTTCTCGGTTCCTAACGCCATGGAGGCAGTAAATGCTGCAGAGAGGGCCACAGGAACAGACGCCACAAGTATAACTAGCAGGAATGGAAGCAGTATGCTTATGCTCAGCCCTACCACAAGCGTCCCGTATAATAACATTATGAGAACTATTACAGAATCTGCAGCTACAAGATACTTGACAATTCCCAGTATCGCACCCTCGAGGTGCGATCTCGGCTCGGCCACCTGAACAAGCTTCTCCGTCATCCCATATTTTGTATCATATCCGGTTCCCGTTACAATGCATGTTGCCTCTCCGCGCTTTGCCACGGAGCCCTGATATACCCTATCTCCTTCCTTCTTTTCAGCAAGGAAGGACTCGCCGCTTATCACAGATTCGTCCATCTCGAGAAGCTCGCATTCAAGCACTTTTGCATCTGCAGGTATTATGTCTCCAAGCCTTATCCTGATCACATCCCCTGGTACAAGCATCCTTGCAGGCAGCACTTTCCATTCACCATCACGTAGCGCCCTTGCCGTTGAGGCAAGCATGCTGCTAAGCGTTTCGACTGACTTGTCGGCTCTGTACTCCTCAAGAAAACCTACAACCGCATTGAAAATAAGAAGCGCCATTATTATATAGAAGTCTGCAGGTTTACCTGTTATTAATGATATTATCGCTACAATCCAGAGCAGCACCTGCACAGGTCCGTAAAACTTCCTAACAAACAGGAGAAGCGGGTTCTTCTTCTTCGCTTTTATCTCGTTGTATCCGTATTTCTCTACAAGCCTCTTGGCTTCTCCAGAAGTCAGACCTGCATGCTTACTGTTTGATCTGGCTTCCTGTTTTCCATGTCTCATGAATACCCTTTGCAATAAAGCATATAAAAAAGCATTTACCAAGAGGAAGAATAACCCAGAGGATTAACAACGTGAGCTGGAAATCCCACGCCATTCATGGGCGGGATGAGAGCGAACCGCAGAAAAGTGTATAAAGATGGATAACGACATGAAGGTCATGGAACTGACAAGAGCCTACAAATTCAGAATAACCAAGAGCTTTCCCCCGACTTCGTCGGGGTGCAACAGTCTAGTCCTGCAACAAACAAAAGTCTTCACTTCTAGATTCCTCTGACGGCGAGTGGGCGCGGATTCTACGCACCCGGATTTTTCGCCGCCGAAGTGTCAATATGGTTAGCGTAGCGTATGCAAAGAATAAAAAGGAATTGGCTTGGGTATACAATTTTCAACACGTTGTGTTGGTATCAAAATGTCGATTCAAGGTCTTCAAGAACCCGAAGACGCAAAGAGTTGTGATGGATGCGTTCCGAGAGGTAGAAATGCAATTCAATATACGCATAAAGGAACTTTCCTTCGGAGACGACTACGCCCACGTTCACATGGAAGTGAATGTGCCAAGAAACCTTTCAATGCAGCAAGTGGAACAGATCCTGAAATCACATTCAGCGTCAAAAGTCTTCAAAGAAATGCCGAACTTCATAAAGAGATATCCGAGAGGGAGTTTCTGGGGAGGCCAACCATCAGGAACCCGTGTTGGGTCTGTCGGAGAGAACATAATAAAGAATTACATCCGCCGACAGGATGTCTCATACGAACCATTCCTGCCAGACAGGGATGAAGGGAAACAAATGAAACTGTGGTTCAACTGAAACTATAATCGTCGGGCGAGATACCGCTAGCTTGCTGCGGAGCGAGCCCGACGTGCTTGGGGTTCAAAAGGGGCGAAGTCCCTTATTTCATTCCTTAAATTTAGGAGATTTGACAGGTCTAGAGAGCGCATATTGAGTATTGATAACATACTGAAAGAGATGGAAGAAGAGCGTAATGAGGCTATCAGAATATCCAGAGAACATGAAAAGAGATTAGTAATTTTGCATAATAACATAGGAACTGATTCTGTTGCGGAGATGTGCACTATACTGCACGGGTTGTTAAGGGAGTGACATGAAACTTGTATTCTTTACATCAAGCAAAACCAAATTCAGCATAGCACGTGACATATTGAACGATTACGGTATAATGTTAACTAAAAGAAAGTTTAATTTTGATGAGATCCAGGACATAGACGTTAAAAAAGTAGCACTGAATAAGTCTAATCAAGTTGAGAGGGGATATAACGGGCCCTTCATAATAGAAGATTCCGGACTATACATAGAGTCTCTTAATAACTTCCCGGGTGCGCTTCTAAAATTTGTATATTTGCATTTAGGTGCTGAAAAAATCCCATTGATGGTTGCTAATAAAGGCAGGTTCGCAGTATTCATAAACGTCCTGGTTCTGCGTATGCCAGAGTCCAAGCCCATTATTTTCACAACAGAGACCAGGGGAAAAATCGCAAGGGTGGCATCTGGAGGCAGGAAAATGGGGTGGGCAATAGAGCAATTCTTCATACCCTCTGGATTCGACAAGACTCTTGCGCAGCTTGACGATAGTGAATATAATTCTTTTTGGCAGGATTTCAAAAAGAGCCTGCACTACTCACAATTAGGTGCATACCTTTCACCAGTGCATAATCACAAGCGGGCATGACGGGATTTGAACCCGCAACCCTCGGGTCCGAAGCCCGATGCGCTATCCAAATTACGCCACATGCCCTTGCATACCTATCTCACGTCAACCAATAAATAACCACGCTCGTCGCCGAGGAAAGGATTTTAAACGTTCTACTTCTATATTAGGATAGTGATTTTATGATAACAGGCATAGATGTAACTAAGATAGAGGCAAACCGGGCATCAAAGGAACTCATATCCAATATGAAGTTCAACATAAACTTCGACAATGTCAAAGTTGAGAAGGAGGATGTAAATGTAACATTCACATTTACTGCAGTGTATGATGGCCCACAGGGCAACGGCGATGTAGGCAAGCTTACGATAGTTGGCAATGTGGCCTCAAAGGAATCAAAGAAGGATGCGGAAGACATAGAGAAGACATGGTCTACAAAGAAGACACTTCCATTAAAGTATGCAGAGGACATGATAAATATATTAAATTTTGAGTGCGGCGCAAGAGGTACTCTTGTGGCATACTCAATAGGATTTGTGGCACCTCTGCCTTTGTCAAGGGCAAAACTTCAAGAGGGCTCTGCAGGCAACGTATCCTGAGATAGCAAATTAGTTTTTCTACTGAGATAATGGATAGAAAGGAGTTAGACGGAGTTATAGTCGATATCGACTATATAACGCTGGACGGTAACAGCACCATACGAATTACTATCAAGTCTGCAGGAAGAATAGTCTCCTTGTTTGATCCAGATTTTCATCCATATTTCTATCTAGTCCCTTTCAGCAAGGATCTCGATCCTGAGTCAATAAAGAACATGGACATACGCTCTGGCGTTGAAAAAATAAACATACTCTCAATAGAAAAAGAGAACCTTAGCATATTAAGCGCAGATATGGTTGCACTTAAAATAACAACCTCGAGCACACGCTCAATACCGGAGCTAAGCGAGAGGTTAGGGGAGTTCGGGGACAGATACGAATACGATATACTTTTCTGGAAGAGATATCTGATAGACAATCGGGTCTCACCGCTTTCCGGCGTGCATGTAGTGTACCACGAAGGAAAAGAAGGGAGGCTGATAATAGACGAGATCAAAAAGTCTGAGGCCGATCAGGCGCAAGGCCTTACCCACATATCATTCGACATAGAAACTTACAATCCCACCATTGCTCCGCGGCCAGAGAAGGATCCGTGCATAATGATAAGCTACTCTACCGAAGGGAAAGAAGGGGTGCTAACCACAAAGAAAGTGGATAGGGATTTTGTAACGCTCTGCAAGGACGAAAAGGAGATGATATCCGGATTCATAAATCTGATAAAGGAGGTAGATCCAGATATAATAGACGGCTACAATTCATCAAACTTCGACATACCCTACCTGATGAAAAGGGCCAAGAAGCTTGGCCTGCCGTTCGACATAACGCGGTACGGCGAAGAGCCGCGTGAAGAGAACCATGGCCTTCTGAAGGCGATAAAGATACCTGGCAGGATAAATCTGGATGTGTATAATGTAACCAAATTCATATCAATAGTCGGTGCATCAGAGGCACTGCTCAAGATAAACCACTTCACTCTCGGCGATGTGTATGGCGCAATAACCGGGGACGTTAAGAGGACGGTGGTGAAGAAAAACATATGGCAGATGTGGGACGGAAGCAGGGAAGACCTAGAGAACCTTGCCGACTATTCACTAAGTGATTCGCGTGCCCTGAGCGCTCTGTACAGGTTTTTCCTTCCACTGGAGATAGAGGTTGCCAAAGTATCCGGAACAACACTCGGAGAGGCGGCAGTCTCAACAACCGGCCAGCTTGTAGAATTCTTCTTAATGAGATATGCCTCGATAAACGGCGAGATGATACCAAACAAGCCTGAAGATGCAGAGATACGGGCAAGGCTGTCAAATCCCATAGAGGGCGCATATGTCAAGACTCCGGAGGCAGGAATATACAACAATATAACGGTTTTCGATTTCAGGGGGCTGTATCCCTCCATAATAATAGCTAACAACATAGACAACTCCACAATATGCAAGGAATGCAGTGATTTTTACGAATCGCCAATAGGTACAAGGTTCAAAAAGAGCCCGCAGGGAATAATCCCAAAGGCGCTTGAACTCCTTATAGCCGAAAGGTCAGACGTGAAGAAAAGATACAAAAAGGATCCAGACAACAAATCGCTTGCTGCAAGGTCCCAGGCGCTCAAAATAATAGCTAACTCATTTTACGGTTATCTTGGGTATGCAAGGTCAAGGTGGTATTCAAGGGATTGCGCAGCAAGCGTGACAGCATTCGGAAGGGAGACAATAACAAATACCATAAAGGACGCAGAAACTAACGGTTTCAAGGTCATATACTCCGATACCGATAGCATATTCCTCTTAATGCAGAAAAGGACAAAGGAGGAAGCCCAGGCATTCATGGCTTCGGTAAACAAGAAACTGCCCGGCGCAATGGAGCTTGAACTTGAGGATTTCTACACGCGAGGGGTATTCGTAGGCAAGAAAGGAAAGTCAGAATCAGGGGCAAAGAAAAAGTACGCATTGCTCTCAGAATCCGGACGCATAAAGATAAAGGGATTTGAGCTTGTAAGGAGGGACTGGTCAAATGTTGCAAGGGAGACGCAGAAGAAGGTACTGGAGGCAATACTAAAAGAGGGAAGCAAGGAGAAGGCGCTTGACATAGTCAAGGACACGGTTAAGATGCTTAAGGAAGGCAGGGCCGAGTTAAAGGACCTTGTCATATACACGCAGCTGAGGAAGGCCATAGACAAGTATGACAACACCTCCCCAGAGCTTGAGGCAGCCAAGAAGGCAATAGCAGAAAATGTGAAAAGGAAGGACGAGCTGGAGGGCGCAACAATAGGGTATATAATAACAAGGGAAGGAAACTCAATATCAGAGAAGGCAGAGATAGAGGAAACTGCAAAGTCATACGATCCTGACTACTACATAAACCACCAGGTTCTGCCTGCAACCATGAAGATACTAAAGGAGCTCGGGTTCAGCGAAGAGGAATTGAAAGGGCAGGGATCACAGAGGAGATTGTGATGGAAAACGAAGAAACAGAATATGATTACAAGAAGCTCAAGGAGGCAGGCAAGGTCTCTGCAGATGCGCTGAAGCATGTGGCTACAGTGATAAAGCCCGGGACAAAGCTTTCGGATGCAGCTGAAAGCATAGAGAGATTCATAGCTGATGCTGGGTGCGGCATGGCATTTCCTGTGAACCTCTCAACAGGGGCAGAGGCAGCGCATTACACTCCCGAGTTCTCGGACCAGAGGGTAATCGGGGATAAGGACGTGATCAAGATAGACCTCGGAGCCCGGAAGGATGCATACCTGACTGATTGTGCAATGACTATGGCCCTTGATCCTGCGCACCTGAAGCTTGTGGAAGCCAGCGAGAAGGCGCTTGAGGATGCAATAAGCCTTGTAAAATCCGGAAGAAGCATAAACGAGATAGGCCGCGAGATAGAGAAGACTGCAAAGTCCTGCGGATTCAATACCATACGGAATCTTGGTGGCCACGGAATAAGCCAGGAGGAGCTGCATGCTGATATATTCATACCAAACTTCGACAATGGGGACACAACTCCACTTGAAGAAGGGCAGGTCATAGCGATAGAGCCGTTCCTCACTACCGGCGTCGGGTATGTGACAAATGGCGAGTCCATCCAAATATTCCAGAAAACCGGGGACGTGATGCCAAGGTCGCAGGATTCGAGGGACGTGCTAAACCACATAACAGAGCACTTCAGTACGTATCCATTCGCAATGCGATGGCTGATAAAGGGCATGGATGGCAACGAATTCAAGGCGAGGAGGAGTATTGCAGATCTATTGAATGCAGGGGATCTCGAGGCGTTTCCGGTGCTTGTGGAGAAATCCGGTGGCATTGTGTCACAGGCAGAGAAGACGTTAATAGTTGAGAAGGATTCATGCGCTATTGTCACATAATCATGCAATGTCCAGGCAAAATCATCCATGTTGCTGCCAGAAGCCGGGAAGCCAAGAGAATATCTATCTGTATTCGGTCAAATACCCTCAGCCATTTCACTTTTTCTATCAGCAGTCTTGCCCTTGCAAATTTTCGTGAGCCTGCACTATCATTCCTTCTTCGCGTCCTTTGGCTTTATCTTCGCAAGGTCCTCCTTCTTTATGGCGAGCTTCACAGACCCGGTGCCTATCGGTATCTGCTTGCCTACAAGTATGTTTTCAGTGACTCCCTTCATCGGGTCGACCTCACCGTATGCTGCTGCGTGTATCAGGTGCTTCAGCGTCTCTTCGTATGCAGCCCTTGCGAAGACAGACTTCTTCTCCCCGCTGAGTCCGTGCCTTCCGACTCCCTTTATCGTGCCGCTTGCAGTCATTGCGTCGGCTATGAGGAAAAGGTGCCTGTCCTCTACTGAGATCTTCTGCTCCTTAAGCGTTCTCTTGAGCTCGTTTCCAAGCGCATTCCTTGCCGCTTCTATTCCGAACAGCCGGTATATTGCAAATACGTCGTTGGTTGTGGTTCTCTCCTTGTCAACTCCATCTACTGCCATTACTCCCTCTATATTGCTTCCACCAGACACTAGGTAGAATTCGCCTGTCCTGTCATCCTTTCTTATCGTCGCCTTTCCTGCGCCGTCAACACCGCTTACCAGCGCCTTCATTATCTTTATGGATGCTGCGCGTATGTCTTTCAGGTTCTTTGTATGCATGTTTATTATTATGCCTCCTTCCTCAACCGTTGCGTCTACCTTTCCAAGCTCCTTCTCTATCCTTGATGCCACCTGCCGTGCCGTCAGGTTCTCCGACTGAAGCTCCTGTACGTCAAGTATGACCTTTATCTTGCCTTTTGAGAAATTCTCCAACACCCTTTTTGCGATGTTCGACATCCTGACCTCATTCACCTTCTTCAGGACCTCCTGAGCCCTGTCGAAGCTCTTGCCTATCCTCTCATCAAGATAAATATATGTTATTGGAGTGGATGGCTTCTTCTTGGCATCTACAAGCTCTATTATCCTTGGAAGTCCAGACGTCGATATTGTGGACTCTATTCCTGCGAGATGGAATGACCTGAGGATCATCTGTGTTCCAGGCTCCCCTACCGACTGCGCGGCAATTATGCCAACCGGTTCCCCGTATTCCACAGCGTATTTTTTATCTACCTTGTCCCTTGCCATAAACATCAACTCTCTTTGTCCATCTTCTCAAACTGGGTGTATACCGGATTGATGATGTCCCCCCCGTAAACAGTCTCTATCATGTTATTGTTCGTATCCCTGACACTGTAGTCATCGGTAACGTAGAAATCCTGGAGCGCATTCGACAGCCTTCTGTAGAGATATCCCGACCTTGCTGTAAGCAGTGCTTTGTACACCTCCGAGCTTCTTGAGCCTACTGCGTGCATGAACAGGTCCTTAGGCGCAAGCCCGGAATAATAGCATGTTGCAACGAATCCCCTTGCCCCGGGAGCGATGTCCCCTGGCACTATGTGTGGAAGCACCCTGTTCGTATAGTATCCCCTCTTTATCCTTCCTCCGCTGAGCGTTGCCTGCTGCCCGAGGAACATGGTCATCTGCTCTATGTTTAACGTGCTTCCCCTTGAACCTGACCTGGTCATCTCCACTGCCGCATTCTCCTCTGTCTCGTATTTAAGCAGAGTCTCTCCTGCCTTGTCCCTGACTATGTTAAGCTCGGCTATTATCATCCTCTCAAGCGACTGCCTGAGCGTGTAGCCTATGAGCGGTTCAAGCTTCCTGTTCCTGTAGTCGTCTATGAGCTTGTTTATCTTCCTGAACGTATCCTCAAGTATCTTCACTCTCTCTTCCTCGAGCCTCTTGCTTGTTGTGTACTCCCTTACCCCTACTGTAACTCCCATAAGCGTAACGAATGCATCCGCAACCTTTGCGGTTGTGAATATGAACCTCTTCAGCTCCTCGTATCCGAAGTCCTTCCCGATCTTTACCATAAGCCTGTTGTTTCCCCTCCCATATGTGTCCTTTGTCACCACCCCTTCGACAAGCCTGCCCTTCCTTATTACAAAAGGGGCCTTACCTGACACTCCATCAAAGTCAAGATCCTTTGGCAGCAGCATTGAGAATACATCCCTGCCCTTGTAAAGGTCTCCCTTAGAGGCCTTTGGCAGCTCGTAAATGCCTGCTATCGAGAGCAAGTATACCGCCTGCTCCTTTGTAAGATATGAATCGTCCTTTGTAAGCAAGTACATTCCGGTTATCCCGTCTTCGTTGTTAGATATGATGACGTCGCCGTCCCTTGGCGAAAAGATCTGAAACTGCGGGCTCATAAGGTTCCTTGCCTCTGACTGCGACTCAAGGCTCTGCGGCACATGAAGGTTCATCTCGTCTCCGTCGAAGTCTGCATTGTACGGCGCAGTCACGCAGTAGTTCATTCTGAATGTCTTCCCCACAAGCACCTTTGCCTTGTGCGACATTATCGATACCCTGTGGAGCGAAGGCTGCCTGTTGAACAGGGTTATGTCGCCGTCCATTAGCTGCCTCTCAAGTATATCGCCTACCTGCAGCCCCTTCAGGAGCTCCTCCCTGTTAGTATCTATGACCCTCTTCCTCTTTCCATCCTTTGATATGACGTTTATTACCATCGGGTACTCAGTGCGTGCAAGCAGCTCCTTTGCCTTTTCAAGATTCCACAGGGTCACATAGAAAGGAACAGTGAGCTTTGAGGCTATGTCAATTGGCACTCCCACTTCATCAAGATCTATATTCGGGTCAACGCTTATCACAGTCCTGGCAGAGTAATTGACCCTCTTTCCGCTAAGGTTGTATCTGAACCTGCCTTCCTTTCCCTTAAGCCTCTGTGCAAGCGTCTTGAGCGCCCTTCCGCTCCTGTGCCTTGCTGGAGGTATGCTTGCTGTCTCGTTGTTGAAATATGTTGTTACGTGATACTGCAGAAGCTCCCAAAGGTCGTCTATTATGATCTGTGGAGCGCCAGCATTCAGATTCTGGTCCAGCCTCAGATTTATCCTCATTATGTCCACGAGCTTGTGCGTAAGGTCGTCTTCGCTCCTCTCACCACTCTCCAGCGTGATTGATGGCCTTACATTTACCGGCGGTACGAGGAGCACGCTCAGTATAACCCACTCCGGCCTGCTCACTGCGCCGTCTATTCCAAGCACCGCAAGGTCTTCGTTGCTTATCTTTGAGAGAAGGTCGCGTATCTCATCAGGCTTCAGTTTGTAATCATCAACATAGAAGTATGTAGGCGCGGAGAACTTGAACTTTCCTTTTGAGGCCTTGCACCTCTCGCACTTCTTCATGTTCTTCAGTCGCTTGAGCATCGCTGCGGATCCCGAAAATCCCTTCTCAGATTCCGCCCCCTGTGGCTCCAGATCCCCTTCAACGCTCTCCTCAAGCTTTGGAAGCACACTCCTGTACTCTGCTATATGCTCATCGCTCAGCATGAGCCTGTGGCACACCCTGCACGTTGACTGGAGTATCATGTATATTATCTTTGAGAACTCTGAATGGATTACTGGCCTGACAAGCTCTATCCTGCCGAAGTGGCCCGGGCACGACTTTGCCCGTGCGCCACACGTTTTGCATATAAGGCCAGGGTCTATTACCCCCATCCTCTGGTCCAGAAGTCCGCCGTCTATCGGATAGCCGTCTTCATTGTATGTGTCAGGCACCGTAAGCTTGACAACGCTAAGCCTCTTTGCGTCGTCCGATCTCAGAATCCCGAATTTTATGTGATCTATTACCTCTGTTTGCATGATGATCATTCATTCAGTTTTATTGTAGGCATTATGTGCAGCGACCTTATCTCGTCAAGCAGCACCTTGAATGCATAGCTTATCTCTACCGGAACAAAGCTGTTCTCCTTGCATACTGTGCATACCTGCACCTTCTTTATGTGATCATAATATCCAAGATTGCCGCAGTTCTTGCATATCAGCACCTCTGTCTTGTCGCTTTGGTCAAGCAGCCTCTCCTTAAGCAGCAGGCTAGCGCCGTAGCCTATAAGTGCATCTCGTTCCATCTCTCCAAACCTGAGCGCCCCCTGCCTGGCTTTTCCTTCAGTAGGCTGGTGTGTGAGTATCTGCACCTTGCCCCTGCTCCTTACCTGTATCTTGTTGCTTACCATATGGTAAAGTCTGTTGTAATATACAACTCCATTGAACAGCACCGACTTGAATGGCATGCCTGTTATCCCGTCATAGAGCACCTCGTTTCCATAAGCCTCAAATCCATGCCTTTTAAGTGTCTCCCCGTATGCAGTTATCCTGTCAGTCCCGGCCTCGCTGAATGCAGTTCCGTCTATAATGTTTCCGTCAACAGCGCCTGCCTTTCCAGCAAGCATCTCAAGCAGATGCCCGAATGTGAGCCTTGTGGGTATGCTGTGAGGGTTAAGAAGAAGGTCAGGTACAATTCCGTCTGAAGTGAACGGCATGTCCTCAGGAGGGACTATGAGGGCAACCACACCCTTCTGTCCGTGCCTGCTTGCAAACTTGTCTCCATTTTCAGGTATCTTATTCGATCTTATCCTTACCTTCACTATCTTCGTTGCCCCTGTGGACTCGGTAAATATCACGCTGTCAACTACTCCCTTCTCCCCAGTTTTCAGCACTACGGAATCATCGCGCATCTTTTCCTCAAGTCCTCCGGCACCAAGGTTCTCCTCAAGGAACCTTGGTGGCGCAACCTTTCCTATAAGCGCATCCCCTTCCGCAACCTCCATCTCCGGCTCTATTATGCCGTCTTCGCTGAGCTTTGAATAAACGTGCTCCCCCATGTATCCATCCGCTGTCGGCTGCGGTAACCTGAACTTATCCTTCTGTCCACCAGGATATCTTCTCTCCTCATCCACATAAGTCTTATAGAACATGCTCCTTCCAAGTCCGCGGTCTACCGCAGCCCTGTTCAGCACTATCGCGTCAGACATGTTGTACCCATAATAGGTGGATAGCGCAACTACAAAGTTCTGCCCACTAGGATGCGTAGATATCCTTGCAGTGTCATAAGCCGAAGTGGTTACTATCGGCTTCTGCGGATAGTAAAGTATGTAAGCCCTTGAATCGAACCTCTGATTGAAGTTAGTTGCATATACTCCCTGCGCCTGCTTCGTAAAGTTTGCAAGCATCGCGTGCCTTGCAAGCGAGTTGTGCTCAGGGTAAGGTGCGGTGTTTATGGTAAATCCGAAGATCGACGTTATGTCTACCTCAAGGTGGGTGTGCCTCTCAGTTATATCCCTCTCGCTGAGTGCAACGAGGACATTCTCCTCCTCCTCTGCGTCAAGATACTCTATTATCCCGTTCCTTAACAGGTAGTTGAAGTTTATCTCCTTGCTTTTTAGTTTTGCGAGAATCTCCTTTGTCAGCTTCGTCTGACCGTTTTCGAGTATTATGTAGGGTTTCCTTATTCTACCCCTGTCAGTATTTATGTTAACTGAATTGAGCTTCTCATTGAACGATACGTTCACTTCTCCGGATATTATGCCCCTCCGCCTTGCGCTGCGTATCTCCCCGGCAAATTGTGCCGGATTCCCTACTGTCCCTATTACCTTGCCATTTACATATACATATGATTTATTCTCATCTGCCATAAGCACACCTATAACTTCTCTATCTTCCTTATCTCCCTTATCTTCTGCTCCGTAGATGCCTCATCTGCACCCACAGTTATCTTTGACATTATAGCCAGATACTTGGTCAGCCCTACCTCCTGCCCTTCCGGAGTCTCCGAAGGGCAGATCTTTCCCCACTGCGTTCCATGTACGTCCCTTGCCTTGAAGTGCGGATGCTTCTTTGCCAGCGGAGACTTCACCCTTCTTAAGTGTGTATAAGTGCTTATGAGATTTGTCCTGTCAAGGACCTGCGACACTCCAGTCTGCCCTGCCACCCATGTGCCGGTCCCCATTGCATACGCTATCCTGTCTGATATCGTGTCAGGATTGATTATGGACTGTATGCTAAGCTTCCTCCCCCTTGCACTTGTTCTCTCTACCTGGTACTTAACCTCCTTAGTAAAGAACCTGAATGCATATGCAAAGAGCTCTTCCATAAGCTCCCCAGAGTATTTCACCCTCTTGTTTCCATAATGGTCCTTGTCATCCTCCCGTGTTATCCCGTTTCCAACTATTGTTGACTTCCTTGCCATCTGTATCAGGTATTTGCCCTTCTCATACCTGTCCTCCGGCTTCTCTCCTATGTGTGGAAGAAGATAGTTATCTATCTGGGTCTCTGCCCTCTTCTGCTGATATTCCTTTGCCTGCCCTGGCGCAGAGAGCTTCCCAAGCTCTATTAACGCATCGCTGCCTGATATGTCCTTGAATCCCGTGAGTTCGAAGTTTAGCATCATGTCGTTCTTGAATGTCAGAAGGTCGGCATAATCAAGCATATCTTCCTGTTTCATTCCAAGCGCCTTCAGGAGCAGTATGAAGCTAAGGCTTTTGGGTACCGTTGGGAAATCCACAGTAAACGTGCCGCTCTGTGCCCTTGTAACCACGCATCGTGCCCTGAATCCTGGTGCAGTGGAGAATACCACGCTTGAGACCTTATCTCCTGTCTTCTTCTTTGTTGTTATTATCCTGTTTGCAGCTACATCCTCAAGTCCTACAAGCACCCTCTCAACGCCCTTCATTATGAAGTAGCCGCCCGGATCCTCTACGTCCTCCCCATTCTCCACCATCTGCTCTTTTGTAAGCGTCTTTATGTAGCACAGATTGCTGCGCAACATTATGGGCAATTCTCCTACAAACACCTCACCAAACGATGCCGATTTCTCTATGCCCCTTATGACCGGAACAACCTCTATGAATATTGGTGCTGCATATGTCTGGTTCCTGAGCCTGGCCTCATTAGGCATTATCGCCCTTCTGGATCCATCAGCCTCAATAACCGACGCCTTCTCAAGCCTTATCTTCCCAAGCTTTAGTGCGAACCCCTCAACGCTCGGCTCTATTATATTCTGTCTGTCTATCACAGACTGTATGCCTGAGTCAAGGAATCTGTTATAGCTCTCTATCTGGTGCTGGACCAGGCTGTTTGATTCTAGATAAGACCTAAGTATCTCGTTTCCCATAAAATAACCTCAGTCTTCTACGACTACCCTGTAGTATGGCAGCGTTGCGTTTTCGAAGCGCCTAAGTATCCTTATTACCTGCCCTGGCCTTGCCCCAAGCTTAACTGCCTGCGGATCTGTGGAGAATATGCGCGGAAGGTTGGTTATGTCAAGATTCATGGTCTTTAAAAGCTCCTTCGTCTCCTTATCACTAACTAACTCATGTACCGGTACAAGCTCATGTCCACTCTTCGAAGGCAAAAATCCACCTAAAATAAGCACTAACAGTGACGGACTGCTGATATATGTATTATGCAATGTTTATAAGCGTTATTGTATGGCAAAGGCTTTTCAGTAAAAGCCTGAAAATTGGGCTTTGTCGGAAAAGTCCCATTTTTAGATAAGATAAGGGTTCTCTCTCTGATTTTGCAGTAGAGAATAAGTAGATTGCGACCGCCGGGATTTGAACCCGGGCCATTGACTTGGCAAGCCAAAGTCCTACCAGGCTAGACTACGATCGCATTGCATATATCATTTATACTTCTCTGTTTTTAACCCCTTCGCAGATAAATTCTTATTATGCCTGTGTGCAAATATATCCGGATGCAGTGTGCAAGTAAACTACCCCAGGCTAAAGCCTGTGGGCTTTCCATAAGCTGATGAAACATGTCGCACAGCAACAATCGGTTCAACAACCGCATCTGGACGGATGTGTCTGTTTACAGGGACTCGCCTATTGGAAATCTGGAAAGAATCATGGTTAGTGGTATCTCTCCGCTCCAACAGGGATTTTATGGCAATATTGAGGCTTGCCTTTCTATCGGAGTTCACGACAACCCCACACTTCTTGCACCTGAACAAGGCATAATTGCTACTGTCATGTCCCTTCCCAACAGCACCGCAGTTGGAGCAGAACTTGGACGTATGCCATGCATCAACGATATTCAGCGCAATATTCTTGTCAAAGCACCTCTGCATGAGGTTCTGTTTGAAAGTAAGGAAAGGGATACGCATAACTTCACGATTGAATCTCCTTCCCTTGGGACTGAATCGTCTGAGGTCTTCAATGGAAATGTCAGCATCGTATTGCAGAGCCATTTCAGTAATCTCTCTGACAACTTCGCCTATTCGGTTCTTCACGAAGTTATGCTCATTTTGTTTAATCTCCTTCAATGCCCTATTTGCATATTCGCTTCCGGTATCGGCATAACTCTGCAAAACAGACTTCCTTTCAAACAACTTCTTCCTTTTCTGCCAAATGTCCTTTCCGAAGTAATCCTGATGCAGAACCTTACCTTCAGAAGAGATGACCGAAACAGCGAAGCATTTACTGTTCACGTCAACTCCCAGAACGTTCTTCTTCAAAGGCAATTCAGTTTCTTCTTTGGAAAGATATGCGACAATCCCAAGTCTGGAGGTAAGTCCATACGTTTTGCATATCCACCCAGACTTCAAAAGGTCGGAATAGCGTTGGAAATTCCTGTTCTTCTTTATGGGAACTGCGATTCTGTTTCTTGGATAGATTCCCAGTTCAATAAAAGTCATGGCCATGTCAAAAGTCTTGCAGTTGCGAGGGACGTTGAACTTGACAGTAATTCCTTTGGATTTGACTTTGCTTCGCCATACTGCACGTTCCAAAGATGCATAAACCTGAACGTTGAATCCAGTCCTCTTTTTAGATTCGGCAAAAGTCTTTCTATGGAAGTCTATGAAAGTATTGCAGAAATCCCTGTCTTTCCAGAGTCTATTGAATTCAGAAGTCGCCTTCAAAGAAAAGTCCCTTGGAATTCTACCCTTCTTGGCAGTAATTCCATCAATCTGCAAGAGAATAGCACGTTTCATACCACTAACCAGATATATATGTTCGCAGAATTATATACTACTAACTACTCGACAATTCCTCTCACCCGGAAACAATGTGAGCTTCCTTGTCGAGATTAGGTGATTGATTGCCAGATGAATACAAAGTAGACGCATATTCTGTTGAAGGGAAGGTGGATTACGAAGATGCAGTGAAGAAATTCGGCATAAGCCTTATAGATGACGCGCTAAAGGCGCGCATAAAGAATGATGCCGGCGATGTTCATTTCATGATAAGGCGAGGCCTGTATTTCGCGCACAGGGACATGAACTTGCTGCTGGACAAGTACGAGAAGGGGGAGAAATTCTATGTTTATACCGGAATTGCACCTTCAGGAGGCATGACTGTTGCCCATCTAGTACATTTCATTATGGCGCAATGGCTCCAGGAAAAATTCGGGGCAGATGTGATGATCCAGATCCCTGATGAGGAGAAGTTCCTTGCCAAGAAGAACACGAATCTTACACTTGGGTCCACACATGAACTCGCATACAAGGATGCCCTTGACATTGCAGCCCTGGGATTCAATCCAGACAAGACAAAAATATTCCTTAACACCGAATATGCAAGCGTGCTATACAAACAGGCGGTGCGCGTCTCGAAGTACCTGACCTTCTCAATAATAAAGGACGCATTTGGGTTCGGCAATGATACAAACATAGGCACCATATTCTATACGAGCATGCAGGCGGTTCCTGCCTTCCTTAAATCGGTAGAGGCCGGTAAGAACGTGCCATGCCTGGTACCTCTTGGGCTTGATCAGGACGTCCATTTCAGGGTTGCGAGGAATGCCATAGACAAGCTTGGGTACTATAAGCCTGCAATTATGCACTCAACTTTCATACCCTCATTAAAGGGAGGTCCAAAGATGTCAGCAAGTGACCCTGACAATGCGATATACCTTGATGACAGTCCCGAGACAGTCGAGAAGAAGGTGAACCGAGCAATAACTGGCCAGCAGTCTACCGCAGAGCTGCAGAAGAGGCTTGGCGGTGACCCTGACAAATGTGCAGTGTGCCAGTACAACAAGTATCTTTTCGAGCCGGATGACAAGAAGCTCGCGAAGATCATCGAGGGGGAGAGGAGAGGCACTATGAGAATCGGTGAACACAAAAAGGACCTAGCTGCAAAGATAAACAAATTCCTTGCAGAACATAGGAAAGAGAAGGATAGAATAAGGGACAGTATGGATTCGTTTATGCTTAGGGCGTAGGCATTATTGTTTTTAACACTGTGAGCTGGAAATCCCACGCCATTCATGGGCGGAATGAGAGCGAACCGCAGAAAAGTGTATAAAGATGGATAACGATATAAAGGTCATGGAACTGGCAAGAGCCTATAAATTCAGGATCTATCCTGATGCCACAAGGCAGGCAGAGATAGATGAAAGGCTAGTCCTTGCACAACAGTTCTACAACAAGATTCTTGAGAAGTCAATCGCATCCTACCAGAACGGAAAGACGAAAGTATCGATTGCACAGTTCAACAGGTTTGTCAAGGAGATAATCCAAGAAGACAAGAGATACCTGAAACTCTATTCGCAGACAAGATGCGAGATAGAATACAGGCTTATGAAGGCATATCAGAACTTCTTCAGGAGGCTCAAGGAAGGAAACAGAAA
>JAMCSX010000026.1 GCA_023379055.1 Candidatus Martarchaeota archaeon
TCCGGTCATGTACATTGCAAGGTCTTTTGACGTAAACAGGCCTGGGTCTGCCATAAAGGACCTGAATGGGGGGGTCATAGGGGGCTCGATAATACGGGGAAAGTTCAGGCTGGGCGACGAGATAGAGATACGTCCGGGTATAAACATGGCAAGAGACAAGCAGAGGAAGGAGTCCTATGAGCCCATATATACAAAGATAGATACCCTGTCAGCAGGTACCGAGAAGCTTGATGAGGCCATTGCGGGGGGCCTCATAGCAATAGGCACTGGCATAGACCCTGCATTCACAAAGGCTGACGGCCTTGTTGGCCAGGTGGCAGGGCTTGCAGGAAAGCTTCCGGAGGCAAGACAGTCCCTGGATCTTACATACGTATCGCTGAACAGGAACGACATACCGAAGCAGGGATTCAGGGAGAACGAGCCTGTTCTGCTTGGGGTAGGGACTGGCACGGTTGTGGGATATGTTAAGAAGGCGAAGAGGGACAGGCTTCAGCTTGACCTTAAGCATACGGCATGCGTAGACAAGAATGCGAAGGTATCCGTGCTCAGGAACTTCAGCCAGAGATGGAGGCTGTCAGGATACGGCATACTGAAGTAAATCGCGCACTCTTCGTCGCTGTTAGATTTTTGCAGCGGATTTTATGGCGCTGATGAATCGGTCAAATCGTTTTGACCTTGAGGCAATATCAAATACTTCAGCGAGGCTGCTAATCCCACTGCCTCGTTTCGATGCAGGTGAAGCCCACACGATTTATCGGTGGGAGGATGTGTCACCTGTACGTTGAACCTGAGGCTTCGGATTCCGACCCTGAATGCCACTGTACAAGCAGGTCTATCTTCTTCTCGAGGAAGTCTGCGAACCTCTCCTTTTGTCTTTTGCTTATCAGATAACCGAACCTTCGCGGGTCTATGAAAAATCCTGATGCATGCGGATGCCCGCCACCGCCGAGGTTCATTGCAAATGCGGAAATATCCCTGTTCTCGCAGCGTATGTGACCCTTCCAGTCCTTTGTGTTGACGTATATCCCTATCGGTCTCTTTGCAGCCTCGCGCACCGCTATGCACCCAGCAGTCGACTGGATTCCTTTCGAGAATCCAACAGCGAACCTTTTCCTCACTATCATCCCACTGAGCATTTGTCTTATTCTCTTCCTGTTGATGATATCAAATCTCCTTGCATCACTCTCCATGCTCTTGTCGTACAGCCTTCCGCTGCTTATCACGTTCGCCATATGCCTTAGCTTCGAGGTCCTGGCATTCCTTGATTTAAGCTCTGCATATGAGGTTATGCTCAGCGTATAAAGCCCGACAAGATCATATTCCCTCCTTGTTCGCGGTTTTATGTTGAAGTCTGAGTAATGCACTATCTTAACAAATTCCTTTGCAAACCTGCCGCCGATGCCAAGCTCCCTGAAAGTTATCTCCGTACCGCAGTATCTCGGATTCTCCCCGACTATTGCAGCATAGCATCTTTTGGCAATCTGCATTATGGCATTATCTGACCATGGATGGTGGTCAAACCAGAATACCCTGCCTCCGCCGGACCTGACACCGTTTATTATCCTAAGATAGCCCTTTATCAGCCTGTCATCTACTCCGAGATCTGTTATAAACAGCGTTATTCCCTTGCCATAGACGTGCAGAAGTCCCTCATGCACGTAGTATACGGCCTCTTCAGAATATTCAGAGAAGAAGATATGAGATAGGGGCACGTTGTACTTCATCCTTATAAGCGCAGCAGCGCCAACGCCGTCTATGTCGCTTGCATGCGACATCACAAAAACATTATTCATGCAGATTTATTGCACGCCAAGCCTTAAATAATGCGAAGAAAAGGCATCCATGCAAAACGCAGGGCTGGATTGTGCGGAGGGTTTATAAGAATAAACACTGCTATTTCATACCATTACAAGGCATAACTTGGAATTTTGGTTTGCATATGAAGAATCTGGCTCCGAGGGATGGGTTTCCAAACAATCTCTGTATTGCTTCACTGACTTCTGGATTCAGACTACGTAGGGGGTTCTCCCCTTCTGACCGCGTCCTTGAGTATCTCTGAAGCAGCAGCCACCTCTGCCTGCGGCTGCTCAAGCGGAAGCGGTTTTACCATATACACTGCGCCCTCCTGGCTCTCAAAATGGAACAGTTTGTCTGTAGCCTCTGTGGCATTGCCTCTGCTTACGGTTGCAGGGCCTGTAGGGACCTTTCCTTCCCCGGACCACTCTATCCCGCGCATACGCTCGCTAAGTTCCACAAATCCTGCCTTCTGGTTGAAATCCACAGCGGGATTTCCCTCTACAGGGCTTGTCCAGTCTATTGCGCTTGTAAAGCCACGTCTTTTCAGTTCGTTGAAGTACTGCTCGTACATTTTCGTTCCTACACCACTATGCTGCGTATCCTCATGCACAGTGGTATCCACTATGTAATGCATCTGCCTCAGCCTATCCTCGCCATATATCTCCTTTAGCTTTGCGATTACGGGTTCAATCTGTTCTGAATGGCTGTCCAGCACTTTTGAAAATGGAACGCTCATGAGACTCCCTAGAACCTTCCCACCCTCGTCCTGGGCAACTATCAGGATACCGTTTGCTGCAGTAAACTTTGCCAACTCCCTGCCCCATACAGGGCCTATATCCCCTTTCTCATAAAGAGGCCAGAACTTAGAGTTCTCATATGCATCCTGGTACACCTGACCAGTCTGCGCCCTAACAGTCTCCATCTTACGTCCTTCAGCAAAGTCCTTGTAAGTTGCGCTGTCGTATACTTTGAGTATGACCTTCTCTGTTTCAACAGGTCCCATTTGTTTCATTGCCATATTATTCACCTTTTTCCACAGTACATATTATGGCTTTTTTCATGTATAAAGGATGGCATATGATTTGACGCGTGTCTAAGTTTGTGCAGGAAGTGCTCACGCTTGTCGAACTTATAAAGAGCCTGGCAGGAGAATGCAGGCGTCAACAGATTTGGGCGACACCACATTTTCGCTTCCTAGCCCTTCTCTGGCTGGCTTTTGCCTGATTGCCCGGACACAAAACCCATTACCTCATTTACTGTATCATCCCTGTCCGGGACAGCCCTCATTATTCCTCCCAGGTCGCTTGCCCACATATCGCTTGTGATCAGATTCAGCCTTCTGAGGAATGAGGCTATTGAAAAAGGAGCGTGCCTGGTTTCTTTGAGCTTTTGATTTACCAGCCCAGAGTCATACCTTCCGCCGTGTGCGATAAGGAATGCGATATCTACAGCGTCCCTTGCTACGTTTTCAAGGTTGCGGCGCGTGTATACTGCCCTTATCTTTTCAGAGATTATCTCATCCATGTCCATGACCGAGGCAAAGTAGGTAGTATTTGCAGCGATTATCCTCTTCTCAGTGCATTGCCGGTATACCTTTCCTACGTTTATCTCTATGTGTATCTTTGCTGACCGCCGCATATTGTCCTGGATTGATGCGTCAATCCCGTATTGTCCGGTACCTCCTTTGTGTATGTGCATGGCCACTCCGTAGAGGGGCATGAGCATTGCCATGCACCTATCCCTTAGCCCGTATACGAAGGCATTTGCAGGTGCCTTGAGCCTCTGCATATTAAGCGTAAAATCAAGGTCGTCGGAATATCTGTCGATTCCATAAACCTTGCGCAATGCCGTACCTCCCTTAAAAACAAGCAGGCATCCCTCCTGCACGTAGCTGTATATCGCAGACAGCAGCACGTCCTGAAAACCGTCTTTTATATCGCGCTCCTCAACCATAGTATACGCCCCATTTCCTGTTGTAATTGGTTGCATTGACTGCAAGGTATACTGGCTTTTCAGATCTGGACTTAAGCAGGTCGTCCCTTCTTACGTTGCAGTAGAACTCCAGGAAGAATCCCAGCTTGTTTATAAGCGCTTTGCTGCTGAAATCATGCGCATAGCGCAGCATCTTGTCTATGTCTATTAGTTTATCCCTGATCCCGTATTCAAATGCCTCGTCCAGATAGGCGTATTCGCCGTAATACAGGCTGTCCAGTATTGCTTTCTCTGGCTCTGCCAAAAACGCATTGCCGCGCCTGACATAGCCGAATATTATGCCTTTCCTGAACCTTATGAAGCTTATCTTGTAGCCTTTGGCCTCCATTGCCCTGTGCTTTTTTGGTGAGACCACGCGTATGGCAGTGGGCACCTGGGTTATGATATCGTAATACCTCAGCGCAGAGATCATGCTTACATAGGAGAAAGGCACGATGTTGGATGCTATTTCGTATATGCTTGCCTGCTCTGTGTAATATACGCCGCGCTCTGCCCTCATGATGCCGCCAATGTTGCAAATTGTCTTCCTTGCATAGCCTATCGGTTTGCCAGTTATCTTTGCTATGTCCCTTGTGTTGAACACGGTCATGCCGTTTCTCTGGAGATAGAGCAGGAGTTCTATGGACTTCATGATATTATTATGTTACACGGATATTTAAATCTTACTTTTAGGGAACAAATGTACCAATATTTAGGAACTTCTGTTCCCTGCTTTTCTACTACCAGACATACCAGACTGCAAGTTGCCCAGAGTGCTTCTCTGAATTCAATCAACCCGTAATTACACTCTCCTTAATTTTTGCAGAGGCTCTGCAACACGACCCGGTATTGCATCTTTTAAGCCAGCATCCCGTACGTATAACACGTGTACTTTAAGATACCCTATCTCCGAATCACGTTCTCCTTTTCTAATAAGCTCGGCACTGAATGACAGCGCGTTGGGTTCAGGAAGGTTTGTCTTGGGGTAGCCTGCATTAAAGGCTGCCTGAGACCTTGGAAGATAGTATACCGCGCACACCCCACCGTTTTTCATAGAGTCGGTTAACTTCTCCTGAACATTCTTCTCGTACTCCTTATACGTTATGGGAACTTCATTTTCTGGATCCATATTAAATTTTTGTCTATCTGCGTCTGCGATCTTTTGAGCTTCTACCATATCTTTTGCGCTTTCTTTAATTTTTTGTTTTGTAGCTTCAGGTGACTCTGCCCAGACCATTTCACAAGGTAATACGCAGTCAGGACTACCCACCCAAGGAACGGCAGGGCAGTATAACGCGCAATTTGCAGGGCTTCCGCTTGCGTCATCCAATGTAAGAATAGGAACGGCAACAATGCTACCAAGCTCAGCACAATATACAAATACAAATCAAGCTTCTTCATCTGGTATCACGCCTCAACTTCTTCCACTGTTGCCACCCTACAACCCTCAGGTATTGCCTTCTGCATCTCCTTCAGGTTCGGTCGTGACAACTTTTCTGATACCAACACCTCCGTTACCTTCTCTGTTTCAACAGGTCCCATTTGTTTCATTGCCACATTATTCACCTTTTTACCACAATATCATTATGCATTTTCTCATATATGAGGGGATATGTGGTTTGACATGCGTCTAAATCTGTGCGCACAGCTTCGCGTGTGGCTTATAAAGGATCTGGCAGGAGAATACGCAACCAACAACAGGATTAGAAATAGAAAGGGTCCGCTTGGGGAAAGCGGACCACATTCATCTACTGTGGAGGTGATATGATTAGCGTATTAGTCGCCTTGCCAGCATCATCTATTTTGTAATAAACCCTGTGACCCAGTTGGAATTTCTGCAGGAATCCCTCTCTGTGCAGCTTGCTTAGCCTTGCACATGCGGCATTCCTGCCATTGTAATTCATGAATGATCTAAGATCGTCGGCGCATACCATTCCCTTCTCCTTCACAAGGTTCAGTATGTTCCCTTCAAGATTTGATATTGGCAGCTCGGCCATTGCGGATACAGAATTGTTTATCTCAGTTCCGTGAACCTCCTGTGCGTGGAGCTGCTGCTCGAGCCTGCCTATCTTTTCTATCAGGCTCGAGAGCGCCCTATTTGTCCTTTCCCTCTCCTCTACTAAGTATTTTATGAGAGCTGATGCAGACGAGTCCTCAGGCAGCCTCCCACCCTTTTGCGAAAGCTCCTTTACCTCTTCCTTTAGTTTCAGGATCTCAGCCTCCATCTGATCTCTTTCAAGCACCAACCCAATCACCAAATACTCTCAAACCCATCATGCGTCTTTCATGAAACCTTCAAGAAGGTGTCACAAAAGAATCATGAACAAGTCATATATGTGAAGATAATGGTATTTAAATCTTTCTATTTTTCAGAATTTGTGGAAGATACGCAGTTCCAGTATTAAGGACTGCATGTTAGCATAAAAATTACCCTGTTTATAGACGGCAGATGATTTTATTGCTCTGTAGGGAAAAATATAGATTATAGCACCAATTATCCGCTTTCAGATATTAGGACAAAATAGAAGGATATGTAAGGCATGGGACAAAATATATAAATCTCAACGGGGAAAAAGAAGCACATTACATGGCAACGGATAAAATATCTGGCGCGGATGGCAGGACATCATTACTCCTGTTTGGATTCTTATACTGACGAATATGGAGCACCTATTAATACCTGAAAAGAGGGCTGCACTTCTTGATCAAAAGTTGCTGAAGAAGCTGTCTGCTAGGCTTAACTGCAGGATAGCGCTTGAGGGCAATGACGTATCCATAGATGGAGACCCTTTCAGCGAGTATAATGCAAAGAATGTGATACAGGCATTTGGGAGGGGATTTGAGACCGAGAAGTGCTACAAGCTGCTTAATGATGACATCTTCTTCCAGACCATAAACATAAAAGACATATTCAGGAGCAGAGAGCAGCTTGCAAGGGTAAAGTCAAGGGTAATAGGCAGCGAGGGAAGGGCAAAGGAGTACATAGAGTCCATAAGCGGTGCGGACATTGCGGTTTTCGGGGGCACAGTAAGCGCCATAGGCAGGGCGGATGAACTCAAGGTTGCAGAGGCTGGGATACGGATACTTATAGGTGGAGGGGCGCATAAGTCAGCATACCGGGCCATGGAGCTTGAGAAGAGAAAACTAAGGGATGAGAGGAATGACTAACGTTGTAGACGCTGACACTATATTCAAGGAGCTGCGTACGCACTCTATATCCGAGTTCTTCAGGAAGAACAGCCAGATGCTTGGATACTCCGGAAAGGTAAGGTCGCTTACCACTGTTGTGCACGAATATTCATCAAATTCGCTAGACGCCTGTGAAGAGGCGAACATACTTCCTGAGATACTTGTTGAGGTAAGGGAGATTGCAGAGGATAAGTATTCTGTGAAGGTGAAGGACAACGGCCCTGGCATCCCGACAAAGATAATAGGCAGAGTGCTTGCAACAGTGTTGTCGGGGACAAAGTTCCACAGGTACGTGCAGCAGAGGGGTCAGCAGGGAATAGGCGGTTCCGGATGCACCCTCTTCTCGCAGATAACAACTGGGAAGCCCATACACATAAAATCTGGGACTACAAAGAATGCTTACGAATGTGACCTGACCATAGACATAAAATCGAACAGGCCTCTGATAACTAACATGAAGGACATAGACGGGTCATTCAAGGGACTTGAGATATTCGGAGAGTTCGGGGACGTGAAGTATGAGAGCAGCGACCACGGGATATTTGAATATGTGCGAAGGACTGCGCTTTCTAATCCGCATGCAAGCATAAAGCTGATTGAGCCTGACGGCAAGGAGAATATTTTCACAAGGTCTGTGCTAGAGCTTCCTAAGAAGCCGAAGATTACAAAGCCGCATCCGCTGGGCATAGGCACAAACGACCTTGTAGAGTTCGCGCACATGTCTGAAAGCAGAAAGATATCATCATTCCTCGTTGACACGTTCTCGAGGCTCAGCCAGAACAAGGTCGACGAACTCCAGGCGCTTGTGAGCGATGTCGACTTCGGCATGGATCCGAAGAAGCTTGCATGGTCTGACGCCGAGAAGATAGTAAATGCGTTCAGGCAGGTGAAGTGGATCGTCCCAGATCTTGACTCGCTATCAACAATAGGCGGAGGCCAGATAGAGGCAACTATAAAGAACATACTAAATCCGCAGTTCATGAGTGTTGTGGAACGGAGGCCGAAGGTCTTCAGGGGAGGCATACCGTTTGTAGTAGAGGCAGGGATAGCGTACGGAGGCAATGCAGGTAAGACTACGGATACCGGCGCGCGCGGAGTTACACTTAGATTCGCAAACAAGGTACCGCTTCTCTTCGACGGATCCATATGTGCAATAACCACTGCAATAAACGGAATAGAATGGAAGAGATACGGCATAAAAGACTTCGAGAACGAGCCCATAAGCGTTATGGTCAATGTATCGAGCGTATATGTACCGTATTCAGGCGTAGGCAAGCAGGCAGTCTCCCAGGAACCTGAGATCATAGATGAGATAAAGCTTGCTGTACAGGACTGTGCACGTGGGTTGCAGAGGTACATGAGCGGCGAAAAGAACAGGGCGCTGCATACGTCAAGGTACAAAATAATAATGAGGTATGTTAGCCAGCTAGCCACAAACCTCAACGAGATAACCGGAATAAAGAAGGAAGAGATAGAGAAGCAGCTGAAGAGTCTCATAGATACGCGATACAGGAAGCTCGTGGAGGACGAAGCACGAAACAACGCGGAATCAGATGGCGAAAAATCAGACTACGGCGATGGCGAAGAAGGGGAAGGGTAGGGCGGCGACAAATTATTTAGGTTGCGGCTCAGCCATGCTTTATCTGCTCCAAGGTGTCCAAATCAACAGCTAGCACGTTGCCACATTCTATTGCCATCTTCAGGATTTCGGCGTTTTGGCCGTAGGATCTGTACAATTTCTCCATGAACGATAACCTATTGTCCTCATTTAAGAATGCAAATATCGTCTTGGTGTTTGTGCCAACCGGCATGATCTTTATCTTTACATCGCTGGTATATATTTTTACATAATTCTGTATGCCCTTGTTGGTTATTATCATATCGGCTTTGTCCGTAGTGCCTATCTCGGTAAACATCATAGAATTTGCTATGCAGAAGTCCCTTAGCTTCCTGTATATCGTAAGGTACTCTGCGCTGTAACCAGATTCCTTTATCCACTTCTTTGGCAGATAGTATTCGAATACCTCCTCTACCTGGCCCTCGCTTATGAGCTTACTAAGCACTGCATAGGTGTTGCTCAGCGTTATCGATATCCTGGTATTGCCGTATTTTATATAATTGCTTATGCCTGACCTTACTTCCTCGACGCTGAGAGGGACATATCTCCAGTGATAATAAGTGTTTACGCTATCAAAGACACCCAGTACAACCTCGGAGTTTTCCTTTACCTGCTGCTTCTCGACGGGCCTTATGTCAGGCACGTCTATATAGTAATCGTCCATATTCGGAGGTACCAGCACCTTGTTAAGGGCGATTATGAATACTGCAGCTATGGCAAATTCTATGTAAAATGAAGGTATGACTATTCCTTTGTTCTGATAGGCATATGTGTTGGAGTATGAATTGCCAAACAGGTCGATATTGAACGTCTTTGTGCCATAGTTTACTACAGTGCCACGAGGCAATGTATAGTATATTGTGCCATTGGATATCTCACCTGTCGAATTGTATGCGCCGTCCAGATTTATGCTATATGTGCCGCTTGATACCGGTGCACCGTCGCTCATCGCGTAGAATACGAACGAGCCATTCTTGAAATCGAGGCTTGATGCCGTGATCGTTGAGTTTGCAACATAGAACAGAGTGCTTGCGTACGCCGTGTTGTATTGGTCAAGAAGCTTTGCTATGTAGTATCCGCTGGGCAGGCTAAACGACGGATACAGGAATACCGGCGTAGGACCCACCTGCCCAAACAGCATGGGCTGCGTTGCAGTCTGGCTGAAGTTAAGATTATAGAGCTGCATGCGAGCAACAACTACACTTTTCGTGCTGAATACCTGCGCAGTTACCTGCGTTGGCTGGCCCTGTCCAAGCGTCTCTGGCATGTTTATCTGGCCCATGTACGAGTAGTTTGTATGCAGGAATATAGACCTCTGCAGGTATCTCTGCGAATTGTTCAGCTCAAATGTCAGCATCGGGTATGTATCGTTTACCTCGCTGCTCACCGAGGTGGAGTTGGTCAGGTACATGTCCAGTGTGAGAAGCGTCAGATTCCCGTCAAGATGGTCTTCTGACGTGTTTATTGTGTAGTTGCCGTATGCCACCTTAGACATCCAGAACCTTGCTGCCAGTACTTTTGCTATGTCGCTTGCAAGCAGATCAACATTGTTGTTCCATCCACTGGGGAAATAGTTGCTCAGGGCTATGAAAGTGCCGTTGGAATAAGGTATGTATCCTACGCTGTCATATACGGATCCGTCTCCAAAAAAGAATGTCGGATTGCTCAGGTATAGACTCCCGTTGGTAAACTTGGTGGCAGGTATCGAATCGGAAAGCGGAAATATTGAGGATGATGTGGAATTCTCGGTCTGCACTATCTGCCCACCGCACGTCACCGAGCGCGATAAAGACTGTCCAACGTACACTATAATATCACCATTATCCAACAACGAGATTACATTAGAGGTTATGTATTTTGGGCATCTTTCTGTATAGGTTACATTTGGAAGAAGGGCATTCGGGAATAGGCCAGACGCTATTATTATTACTGAATCGGGCGGAACCGAATCTATCTTGTTGATATCTATATAGTTGAAGCTGCTGCTGTTGACAATAAGCCCGTACTTGCTGAGATATGAGTTAAGCGCCAGATCGAGGCTGGATCCAAGCGGGCACTGGACGCAGTAGCTGCCGGTGTTTACCAGGTATATTCTGAGGTCCGGATTCTTAAGGTATACGTTTAAGGACATGTTTGCAGTGGTGACATTATCAAATGCGTATCTGAAATGCGCGTATTCTACAACGGATTTTGAAAAGTTGTACGCAAGCCCTCCAGACGATATTGCGCTTATATTTTCGCCTATGGGGCCGGACACAGCAGGGACAGCACTTAGCCGTATGGAGGAGATAGCTGAATTTGCCAGAAAGACCAGGGCACCGAGGAGTATGGCCAGCACAATTACGGCGGCAATTGCGTATTTTGCCAGCCGCGAGTACTTCGGCGGAATTGCGCTTCCGAATGTTTGCAGGAACCCTGTTGGACTTGTTTTCGCCATGTTATACGCCGGCATCTGGTTTTTTCTTCAGCAGGTATTTGTCTAAAAGAGAGGATACATATCTTGACACTGCGTTCTGGTCGCCTTTTACGCTCCTCTTTATGCTATATACCTTCATGTACCTGAATTGCTTTTTCACAATAGCGTTATATCTCATGGTCAGCCCTTGATCTCTATGTAACCCAGCGATACCATCTTATCGAGTATCTGCTCTACTCGGGTAGACGGGACGTTGTGGGCCTTTGAGAACTCCATCATGTCTATCGAGCCGCCATGCACTGCGAGCCATTCTTCAACAAGGACCATGAGCGACTCGTCACTGAACTTCTGAAGCGCTGCCAGCTGCACCCTGAGGTTCTTGTTCTCTTCGCTTATCTGTGACGACTGTATTGTAAGGTTCCTGTTTGAAGCGGAAAGCTCCAGGCTTAATCGCTTTACCTCACGGTACTCAGAAAGCAGAGAGTCGTACTTGTTGTATAATGTGGTATAGTTCTGCGAAAGCCCGGATATGAGGCTTGAGAGCGAAGAATCCAGATATTGCATCAGCTTCGACTGATTCAGCGTATACTGGCCGGATATAAGCACCATTATTTCCGATAATCTTTTGATTATGTCAACTCTCCTTAGGCTGACGCTTGTGTCTGGGATATATGAATACACTACGGATACCTTGTCCGGAGCTATCTTTATCATGTGAAATAGGTACGGCCGCTTGGTTATGGATCTGCTCTCCACCATTATCAGCGACACCACATCGGCATTGGAGTCCATCAGGTAGACTGGGAGTGACTTGAGAATTGGCTTTATTGTGCCAAGGTCACCTGACAGAAGTTTGCCATCTATCTCAAATTCCTCGACATTTGGGGCTACCGACTGGGCGGCCTGCTGGTTTTCTGTGGCATCTGGCAACCGAATCACCTAGTCCCGGCAGGGGAGCCTGCGCTTGGCTGAGCCGCTGCAAACCTGCACTCTGAGCATTTTGATGGCGGATATCCGGATTTTGTGGAACGGTTTACCATGTTTTTCAACCTGATTAACGCCCGGGGGTTTTGACCATGGGCAGTTTACCTAAAGATATTCGGATTAGGTATATTTATTGATATATGCTCATCCCTTTCCTCCTGGTTTCTTCGGAAGCGCGTTAATATTCAGCTTTGGTGCATAGTTAAGCAGTGAAAAAAGGTAGAGTACTGCAAGCATGAGAAGGCCTATGAGTATGGAGATCGCGGAGGGCGAGATGATCAGCTCAAAGATAACAAATAAGACTCCGAGAACGAGGTATACCGCCTGCCTTGACCTGTATTTGTTGAGTCTCTTCGTGTATTCGGGATAGCAGGATCTGCAGACAACGAGCCCGTGGCCCTTCTCGTTCTTTGTCACATTCTTCTTGAACCAGCGTATGGACCTTATTATCCTGTCCTCTTTTACTGCTATTCCCGCCTTCTTCTCCCCGCACATTATACAATAGCTTTTCATCAATTCACCTCAAAGGAAACCCACGATTTCAATCGTGGGAGGAATTTGAGTGTTAATATTGTATATCTTTGTGAGTATATATATGTGGTTAGTAGTATGAAACGTGCTATTCTTTTGCAGATATACGCAACAAAGTCGAAGGAGAAAATCCTTAGAGAAGCATCTACGGAAGCAACTTCCGAATTCAACCTTCTCTGGAGGGAGAGGGACTTTTGCTCCAAGTTTACGGATTTCCATAGGAAGGTATATTCGTCAATCAAGAAACGCACCTCTTTTAATTCGCAGGTTGTCTGCGATATTGAACGTTCTGTATGGAAAAGCAAAGGCAAAGCCAAAGGAATTACATTCAAGTTCAGCGTTCCCCGAAACTGCAAGACCTTCTCTAAATCTATGCCCTTCGTAAAGTTCTCGTTGTTTTCTAAGAATCCTATCTCTGTTCCTATCATTAAGAACCGAAATTTCCAAAGATATTCTGACCTTATTAAGTCTGGTTAGACATGCAAGACCTATGGGATTACTTCCAGACTTGAGATTGTTGCTTATCTTTCCAAAGAAGAAACCGAATTGCCTTTGAAGAAGAACGTTCTTGGAATTGATGTGAACAGCAAATGCTTTGCGGTTTCTGTTATCTCTCCTGCAGGGAGAGTTTTGCATCAGGATTACTTTGGGAAGGATATCTGGCAGAAGAGGAAGAGGCTGTTTGAACGCAGAAGCAGACTGCATTCCTATGCTGATACAGGAAGCGACTATGCAAAAAAGGCACTGAATAGGACTAAACAAAACGAACACAACTTTGTCAAGAACCGAATAGGTGAAGTTGTCAGAGAGATTACTGAGATGGCTCTCCGATATAATGCCGATATTTCGATTGAGAACCTCAAACGATTCAGCCCTAAAGGAAGAAGGTTCAATCGTGAGGTTATGCGAATTCCTTTCTTTACCTTCAAGAAGAGCCTCGAACAGAGGTGTTTTGACAAGAATATTACGCTGAACGTCGTTGATGCATGGCATACAAGTAAGTTCTGTTCCCACTGCGGTGCTGTTGGGAAGGGTCATGACAGTAGAAACTACGCCCTGTTCAGATGCAAGAAATGCGGAGTTGTTGTCAACTCCGATAGAAAGGCAAGTTTGAATATTGCCATAAAATCCCTGTTGGAGCGGAGAGATACTACTAACCATAATACTCTCCAGATTTCCAATAGGAGAGTCCC
>JAMCSX010000027.1 GCA_023379055.1 Candidatus Martarchaeota archaeon
AGCGCGTTCGAGACCGTATTTCACGACGTGATAGAGGGACTTAGGCCGAAGGTAGGATTCGAGATAGACGGCAGGCTGTTCAGAAAGTTCAGCGCGGTGTCGAGTGAGATTGACATAATGGAGAAGAGGGGTAGGACAAGGGAGTATGCCCTGCTTAAGAAGGCAGGCATATCAAAAGAGGATTACGAAAAAAGCATAAAGCCTACTCAGGCGTTCTATGCAATACTTGACCATGCGCGTACGCTGCTTTTTGCAATAACCGACGGTGCATTGCCTTCAAACATAGGCGGCGGCTACAACCTCAGGATAATACTAAGGAGGGCACTTGGGTTCATTGATGAATACGGCTTGAAATTCGATCTTGATGAAGTTGCTGCCCTTGAAGCGGAGGAGTTAAAACGATTATTTCCAGAACTCTCAGATAGCATGGGACTGTTCTCGAAGGTCATTGACATAGAAAAAGGCAGATTTGCAAGAACCAAGGAGAATGCAGGCAGGATAATAGAGGGCATGCTCTCAAAGAGCAAAAGCATAGACGCAAAGCGCCTGAGGACGCTTTACGAAAGCAACGGAATTACCCCCGATCTCATAGAGAATACCGCTGCCAGGAAAGGCATTAAGGTGGACATGCCTGAAAGCTCTTACGAGGACATACTCAAAGGCGATTTTGTAGCAAAGGAAAAGGGAAAGGGCATAGACATGGACGTCCATGGGATAGACAAAACCGAGCAGCTGTACTACAAGCTTGCTGAGGAGTCCGAGTCCAACGTGCTGAAATCAGAGAAGAACTACCTGGTGCTCGACAGAACTCCGTTTTATCCCGAAGGTGGCGGTCAGGAGGCAGACAATGGAACAATAAACGGCCATAAGGTTGAGGACGTGCAGAGGGTAGGCGACGTTATAGTGCACATCATGAAGGAAAACATTGACGGCAAGAAGGATGTGCATCCGGGTTCTAAGGTGCATTGCATTGTCGACAGAGAGAGAAGAAGGAGGCTGATGGTTCACCATACCTCAACGCACTTGATGAGTGCAGCTGCAAGGTCTGTGCTTGGGAAGCACGCGTGGCAGGAGGGGACGCGCAAGTCGTTCGACAAGGCGCACATAGACGTGGCGCACTATGACAAGCTCGGAAGTGAGGACGTGCGCATGCTGGAGCAGTTCGTGAATTCAAAGCTCTTTGGTGGAATAAAGGTTACTGTAAAATACATGGACAGGAAGGATGCCGAGGGGAAGTACGGTTTCGAGATATACCAGGGTCATGGCGTTCCGTCACATACAATGCGCATGGTAATAATAGAGGGCATGGATGGCGGATTTATTGATGCGGAGGCATGCGGAGGCCTTCACGTGGCTGGAATGGAGCAGGCAATAGGGATGATAAAAATAATAGATACGGAGAGGATATCTGACGGAGTTGACAGGATAGTCTTTGTTGCAGGCGACGCAGCGCTTGACTATTTCAGGAATGTAAGCAATGTGCTGTCCGATGCAGCACTTAAACTGAATACTGAGCAGTCAAGGGTCGTTGAAAGGATAGAGCTGATTGGCGAGGAGAATAGGAAGGCAAGGAAGCAGATGCAGGAGTATAAGGAGGCAATGGCCGAGAACATAGCAACTTCTATAGCCTCATCCTCCGAGACTGAGACAGAAATCGACCTGCCAAAGGATGTGCTTAGGCTTATTGCCACAAAGGCAGTCGGAATAAATGCGTCTGCAGTAGTGCTATTGTGCAACAAGGCTGGCGAGGCAGTATGCATAACCGGCGACAAGTCGGTGGTGAGTGCCCTTGACTTCATAAAATCCCGTGCAAAGGGATTCACTGGGGGAGGAAACAAAAAATTTGCCGAAGGCAAAATAGCGTAGCGTCGGAATTATGGACAACATCTTGTATCTTATTGTAATCTATCCCATAATATTCATACTTCCTGCATACGTTGCAAATGGCGCTCCGGTGATTTTCGGCGGCGGTACGCCGCTTGACTTCAACAGGAAATGCAGGGGCAGGTCGATATTCGGAAAGCACAAGACAGTGAGGGGCCTGGCATCTGGCATTGCATCAGGTGTAATGGTGGGCTTTGCCATGTCGCTTTTTCCAGGATTCGGATTCATGCTAGGCGTAGGAATCCTTGAGTCGTTCGGCACGCACTTCGGCGATCTGCTCGGAAGTTTCATAAAGCGACAGAGGGGAGTACAGGAAGGGAAGAGGTCGCTTTTCATGGATCAATACCTGTTCCTGGTATTTGCAATCGCATTCGCAGCGCCCCTAGCACTACCGCAGGGGCTGATGCCAGGCATATCCGGCATTGCGTTTCTGGTGGTGCTTACCGGCATAATGCATCCCCTGACAAACATCGGTGCGTACCTGTTGAAGCTAAAAAAGGTTCCGTGGTAATTATCAAAAGGTCCAGAACCACGGCACTACGTTCAGCAGTATAATTACCACGACAAACAGTGTTATGTATTTTACAAGCCTCTTGCTCTTTATACTCGTATTGAAGATCCTCCATCCGTCGAAGCTTGGTATGGGGAGGAAGTTCACGACAGCGGCAAGGAAATTCAGGAGGAACGAGAGTCCGAAGAAGGTATACAGAAAATATGCCACTGCCTCTGCAGTGCTGCTGACAAAATGCGTGCCCTGGTTTACCTCTACCCCTACCTTTCCCTGTGCATTCGTCTGAAGCACATAGGAACTCCTGTTGGTAACTATGGATACGTTTGTATGTGGAAGGTCGCGCTTGGCTGCGACCATGAGGCCCGACAAGGTGCTTATATTATATCCGTTCCATTTTAGTATCACGGATCCCGGCACAATGACGTTGTATGCAGAACTGTTCGCCACTGTGCCCTGCACATATACATAGCTGTAGGCGAAGTTGGGCATCACATAGAAATACATCAGGATCATTGGTACAAACATAATCAGGGACAGGAGCATGTTTGATGATATTCCTGCTGATGAGATCCTGTTCTGCAGCTTAGCGTTCAGCTTTCCAATTGCCTTTTCGTCGGGCTCCACGAATGCGCCTATGGGTATTATTCCAAACATGAGCGCGCCTGAGGATTTTACCCTTACCTTTGCTATCCTTGACAGTACTCCGTGGGAGAATTCGTGCACTGCAAGAAGCAGTGCCAGTGAAAGTATACCTGCGAACAGCGGTATCGTTATTCCAGGTATGATCGGGGCAACGCCCGGTATGCTGTTGTTTATCGGACCATAATTCGGCGAGTGCGCCAAAGAGCTTATCACTGCTATTGCTACTGCATAAAGTATCGAAGCTGCATTATATGCAAGGCTGAATACTACATACAGGACAAAGCCCCCAACAACGCTCAGTCCATAGAGGGCATATCCAATATAGTCTATCGATGCTTGCTGCGGCGATGCAGCTGCGCTCTGTATCTTTCCTGTCACCTGCGGTATGTTTATGAAGGAGAAAGGGAGTATTGCAAACGGAAGCACTACGAAAAGCATGACAAGTATGGACGCTATTCCGAGTGCAAGCGTCTTCTTGCTTATGTCTCTTTTGAAGATGACGTACGAAAGGAGCCCGAATCCGAGGACAAGTCCCCAGTCCGCAAGTCCATTCCAGAACCACCTGCCTTTTCCTGCAAGCCTGTCCATAAGCCTTAGGCCGACCCTGCTTCTGATCATGTATATGCCGTAAAACAGCCTCTGCGATGATTTCAGCATCGCAAGTATCTCCCCTCCTACAAGAAGCACCAATAGTGCTGCTATTATCCTTATGGATGCAGAGATGCCACTGTTTAGGTATAGATAGGTCAATGCCGCAAGGCACAGTATAGCGACAAATATCCCGTAAGCCTGCGGAATAGTCCTCTTCGCGTCCGGATTTCCTGCAGCATTACCAATAGTAGACTCCGATCTTTTTGCCATGGCTATTTTACTCAGAGAAGCTATAAATAATTGTGTTAGCAATAATAAGCCATATGGAAGAGTGCGAGGTATGCGGCAAGGGGTCTGAAGACCTCTTTCTTGTGGACATAGAGGGCGCGCAGATGGCAGTCTGCGGCCAGTGCTCAAAAGGCAAAAGGATACTCCAGAAGTTCTCGGAACGCAAGGAGACGCAGGTAGCCTATCGGACCACACAATCCAGGCAGGACGAATACGAGGTCGTGGAGCATTACGGAAGGATTATAAAGGATGCAAGAGATGCATTGGACCTTCCTGCACATGTGCTTGCGGAGCGCATAAACGAGAAGGAAAGCACACTCGTAAGGGTGGAGAAGGAGGATGCGCTTCCGGACGATAGACTTGCAAGGAAGCTTGAGAAGGCGCTAGGCATAAGGCTTATGACAAGGGCAGAGCCAGCAGAGGGAAAGCATCCCTCCCATTCTAAGAACGAAGCCATAACCCTTGGCGACGCTGCATTAATAAAAAAGGACAAAAAAGGGAGCTAGGTGGCAGTAGACATTGGAAAGCTGGTGTCCGGGGTAAGGGAGCAGATATCGCTTGTGGATCTCTCCGGCAAGGTCATCGCAATAGACGCATACAATACAATATACCAGTTCCTCTCCATAATACGGCAGCCCGACGGCTCTCCTCTTGTGGATTCAAGGAATAGAGTGACCAGCCATCTTTCTGGACTTCTGTACCGTACAATAAATCTTCTTGATGCGGGAGTGATCCCCGTATTCGTATTCGATGGGATGCCGCCATTGCTAAAGAGAAGGACGCTTGAGGCAAGGGCCAACAGGAGGGAGAATGCACTAAAGGAATGGGAGCGAGCAAGGAGGGAGGGGCAGGTGGAGGAAGCCAGGACGCATGCAATGGCAAGTACAAAGATAAACAAGGAGATAGTTGGTAGCTCGAAAGAGCTCCTTATGCACATGGGCATACCGTTCATGCAGGCGCCGAGCGAAGGCGAGGCCCAGGGCGCAGTACTTGTCAGAGACGGCCTTGCATATGCAAGTGCAAGCCAGGACTATGACTCATTCCTGTTCGGTGCGGACGTAGTAATAAGGAACTTGACTATAAGCGGAAGAAGAAAGCTTCCGATGAAAAATGTGTGGATAGAGGTTAAGACCGAGAGAATAATGCTGAAGAACCTCCTGGATTCACTTGAGATAGATCGCCTGCAGCTTATACATCTGGGTATGCTGATAGGCACTGACTTCAATTCTGGCATAGCGCGCGTCGGGCCGAAAACAGCCCTTAAGATAGTAAAGGAGCACAGGTCACTGGATGATATTAATACATACCTAAAGTCAAAGTATGGTACTGAATTTGATTCTGATCCAAAGGAGGTGGAAGGTATTTTCACTAACCCTGAAACAAACCATGCAAGTGCAAGTGAATTCAACAGCATGATAAAGGACGCGGTGCCCGACAAGGATTCGATAATAAGATTCATGTGCAGTGAGCATGGCTTCTCAGAGGAAAGGGTTGCCAAGGTTGCTGACAGGCTGCTAGAACTCAGGGGCCAGAAGGGACAAAGGGGTATAAATAACTGGATGTGAAATATTATCTGATGATTATGCAAAAGACCGTAAAGAAAAGGCACAGAAAAATGGGGCATGCATATAGGAAGAGGGCATTGTCAAAGCTTAAGAAGGAGGCAAGGGCAAAGCTCCGTAGCCTCTAATCAGCGTCAGACTATGTTCCTGTAGAACTTGTCGTTGAATTCATAGGCCATAATTTCGTCGTCATTTTCTGCGCCTTGGTCTATCCCATTCTTCCCAAGCAGCTCATCCATGTTTTTGTATTCGTTCAATCCGAATTCCATGTCGATTCCTATTATCCTGCCTTTAGACTCAGAGTAGACTATGAAATGCCTGTCATTATTTTTTACGATTACCATAACGCGCGAGGAAACATTCCCAATAGCAATAAGAGTGCTGCACAGAAGCACTGCCTTGTCGAATATATCTCCGGCGCCGTACCTTATTGTCTGTGACGGCTTAAGCCAGAACTGTATGGGAAGCGACACGGGTGCTATCCTATCCCTTATGTATGCATATGCAAGCTTCATTGCATCCTCAAAATTGTCCTCGTAATTGTAAACTGGGAAGTTTCCCTCAAGCTCCTTTGCAAGCAGCAATACCTGCTCATCTGCAGGAGTTATGAGTCTCGGAAGGTCAGTAAGATACAGTTCCTCCTTTTCCTCTATGTACTCCTTGTACCTCGTTATTATCTCAAGGTAGATGCTATTGTAGGCCTTGAGAAGTCCTGTCTCGTCCATTTTCCCTAAGATATGTGCAGGGAAAAGCTTTTACGCATATCGAAAAACCGCAAAAGCGCAGTGCAGTCTTTCAGCCACCAGAATCCTGCAGAAAAAGTATTTATGCATTTAACGGCTATATTCTGGAATCAGAAACAGTATAATATTATTATGGCATTAGCTATGGATCATTATAAGGTTGTAAAAGATGCGGTACATCAGAGGTCTAGCGAGCAGCAGATTATGCCGGCAAAGATTTCTGCAGTACACGGTCCTTCTTCAATAAAGGAAATAGAGACCAATATGGGCAGGGAGCTTGCCGAATCTGAGTTAAGAGAGATACTTCTAAAGAATGGAGTAGAAGAAAAGTATATTACAGTAAGGATAAACGGCAGCGACGTAAACGCATTCTATCGCGAGGCAGGAGACAGGAGTAAGCCCACGGTGATACTCATACATGGCGGTGGAAATTGCTCATCACTGAACTGGAGATACCAGATGCTTGCGCTTGCAGAGCACTTCCACGTGATTGTCCCGGATCTTGTTGGATATGGAAAGACCGAAGAACCGCAAGGGCACAAAGCCACGCTTGCATATCACGAGAATTTCATTGTGCAGTTCATGGACGCACTCGGAATAAGTAGCGCCAACTTTGTGGGCAACTCGATGGGAGGGGGCATTTCAGCTGGTATAGCAACCCTGACCCCGCAGCGCGTAGACAGGCTCTTTCTGATTGCGCCACATAATGTGTCTGAAACAGAACAGTCACCTCTCATAAAGGCAGTGAGCAATATCGCAAAGCATCTTCCTCTGTCCATAGACAAGAAGCTGCTCGAGGTGAAATGGATTAGGAATGCTGCAGGCGGCACATTTGCAAATGCATTCTGGGAGTACATACGGGATCCAGATTTCACGAAGTCCTATGATATATCTCAACTAAAGGAGCCCGTAGTTCTTGTGCACGGATCCCACGACCAAATACTCCGGAGAAAGAAGCCTATTCCTGAAGACGGATACACGCGGCTAGGGCCCGGATTATATGTAAATTACATGCAGAGCGAAAGTGGAAACATATACATAGAGTTGAAGGATGTTGGGCACGGTCCGCAGTATGCGCATCCCGATTTCATAAATTCGACGATCATAAAACACTTCGCTCCGGAGACTGTGAAAGAAGATCCTAAACATCATAGGATAAGGGACATGCTCAAAATATTCCGGCGCCCTGCCTGAACCTATTGCCGCAAAACGATATATTGTTTTCCATGCAAGAAGATACGGATAGAATGTCTTATATATCAATATCAAAGGCGGCAATGTCAGCAGGCAGTAATGCCCTTATCAGGGGCTGGATTCACAGGAAGCGGGAGAGTGGTGGAATCATATTCATCATCCTCAGGGACGTTACCGGGCTTATACAAGTTGCAGTAAAGAGGGATTTGGTAGCAGAAAAGTCATGGAAGTCTGCATGCGACGCAACCGTGGAATCAAGCGTTGAGGTTGAGGGAATAGTAAGGGGAGATAAGAGGTCCCCCACAGGATATGAACTTGGCGCAACATCATTCAGGAACATAGAAATCTCCGACCCCTTTCCTATAACCGAGTACCAGAGCGCAGAGCTTCTCCTTGACAAGAGGCACCTGTGGCTGAGGAGCCAGAGGATGATGGCTGCAATGAAGGCGCGCTCATATATATTCAGGTATGCGCGCGATTTCCTGGACAGGAGGGGATTCTTCGAGATAACTCCTCCAATCCTGACTAAGGTGGGGGGTGAGACTGGCTCGAATCTCTTCGAGACCGACTTCTTCGGAAGCAAGGCATATCTTACCGAGTCATCTCAGCTTTATTCGGAGGCAATGGTATTCTCGTTGGAGAAGGTATATTCATTTGCACCATCTTTCAGGGCGGAGCAGTCGAGAACCACAAAGCACCTTGCGGAGTACTGGCATCTGGAGCCGGAGATGGCATACTATGACAACCAGAAGAGTATGTTGCTCCAGGAAAGGCTTGTCTCACACATAGCAGACAGATTTGCCAAAGACCATGGGGACATATTAAAAGAGTTTGGAGTGGGCAAGGACAATCTTCTGAAAATAAGGCCTCCATTCAAGAAGATAAGCTACGAATCAGCGCTTCAGATGCTCAATGAGAAGGGGTTCGGGCTGAAGTGGGGAGATGATTTTGGCGTCGAGCACGAAAGGACTCTGACAGAGTTCGAGGAGAAGCCCCTATTCATATATAACTGGCCAAAGGAGATTAAACCATTCTACATGCCAATAAATCCGAAGGATGAGAGAACTGTGCTGTGCGCTGACATGCAGGCGCCAATGGGCCACGGGGAGATAATAGGTGGGAGCGAGAGGATATGGAAGTTCGACGAACTGATGGAACGCATGAAGGAAGTCGAGTCCGCAAGGGGAATAAAGTTCAACATGCATAATTACCAGTGGTGGATAGACCTGAGGAGGTACGGGTCAGTTCCGCATGCCGGATTCGGTATGGGCATAGAGCGGGTAATAAAATGGATGCTTAATCTTGATCACATACGCGATGCTATACCCTTTCCACGGATGTCAAATCGGCTAGAGCCATAAGGTATTAATACTACGTAATTGAAATATAATATGGTGTAATCTATGCACTCTGTCAACCATAGTAATCATGGCATACCTGCATCAGAAGTGAACACGCTGATAATAAGCTGTATGGACGGGAGGCTTAACGGAATTATTGACGAATACGGCATTGAGAATTCAGTTGCAATACGGTTAAGGAATGCGGGTGCGAATGTGTCTGAGCCTGAGATGGAAAAGTCGATACGTTCTGCATTGGAAGAATATGATATAAAGAGGATAATGCTCTTACCGCATCTTAACTGCGGGGCCATGGGTCTGGTAGATAGCACGCTTACGGGACTTAAAAGCATCGATCCGAGGGTCTATTCAGATCTTGTACAACAGTATAAAGGAACCTTTGTGGATAGGAAGGATCTCGAAGAAAGGGTAAATCCGGACATGCAGTTCGACAGATTGAAGGAGCTGATAGGCAAGCGCGAGATCTTCATATCCCTTTCGACACTCGATCCGGCAGGGCTTTCTGTTCCTGCGGATTATGCAGATCATGAACACACGTTATTCGTAACAAAGCCGTACGCATCACGCTGTGAATTCATGTTTGAGGATGCAACTGAGGCTACTGGAAAGGAAGTGAAGATATGGGGAACCTATGTGGTGCAGCCCCCTGACGAATCTAGCATAAGGATAGCAGTCGAGAATCTAGGCATAAAAAGGGTAATATTCTTTGCAGAGAATCAATCAGACCTGCATGAAATGGAACACATAAGGAAGGGACTGGAAAAGAAAGGAATCTTAAATGGTACGAATGCGTCGATTGTTCTACCAAATCATATCAAGAAAAAAGTGACAGGTTTCTAAATGTCCGGCCAATCCAGTTGTATCTTCGCTGCTTCATGAACCTTTGGTAATATATATGCTGAAAGACATGCTATTGTCAAACAATGCCGTCAAGTATGGCGACTTTGTTCTTCCCTACGGCCGCAGGACAGACTTCTTCGTAAGCATAAAGGAGGTCTCGACAGATCCGAGGCTGTTGGATCTGCTTGCAGAAGAGCTATCCAAAAATGTGAGATCGGATATGATTGCAGGTGTTGAACTTGGGGCGGTGCCTTTGCTTGTCGCAGTGTCGCTAAAACGCAACTTGCCCTATGCCATAGTGAGAAAGAAGTATGAGCACGGGACAAAAGACCTTATTGTGGGAAGGATAGAAAAAGGTCGGCAGATTGATATGATAGAGGATGTTGTATCATCAGGCAACTCCATACTGAATGCAGCAAAACTGCTCACGGAGCGCGGTGCGCGGATATCTAGGGCCGTCTGCGTAGTCGACAGGGAAGAGGGAGGCGCAGGGTTGCTTGGGGATAACGGCATAGAGCTGATATCTCTTGTCAGGCGCGGAGAGATAATCGAGGAGGGCATAAAATGACAATCAGGGTCAGGGTAACTACAAATGCAAGATCCGCAAGTATAACCGAATCGGGAGAGAATAGCTATGCAGCCAGGGTAAATGCGCCTGCAACAAACGGAAGGGCGAACGTCAGGCTCATCGGGATACTCTCAGAATATTTTGGCATACCAAAATCAAGGATACGCATTGTAGGGGGCATGCACAGCAGGGAGAAGTTAGTGGACATATCTGGGATATCACCAAGGTAGAATTCGAAGTCTTAGACTCAAGGTACAAACGATAGTAATTAATACGTCTCAATATTGATAGCTAAAATTACTATATCTAAACATAATGCACATATTAAACGTAATAAACGTAAGATATAAATATCTATTCGTATATAATAATATTAGGTGATTGAAATGACAAGTTTAACGTTATCGGTATCGAAGGAACTAAAAAAAATGATGGATGAACACCCGGAAATAAATTGGTCAGAAGTGGCTAGACAGTCAATAACTCAAAAGTTAACGTTATTGGCCAAGATGGATAGACTGCTTAAGAATAGTAAATTCTACCTTGGTGATATCCCAGATATGTC
>JAMCSX010000028.1 GCA_023379055.1 Candidatus Martarchaeota archaeon
AGACTGGTTGTCATAAAACAACGCCAGGTATGCAGCGGCTTAAATTGCATCTCCGAGTATTGCTGCATCGACTACTTTTGTGCCTGGGGCAACATGCATCAGCCTAACGCCGCTTGCTGCCCTTCCTGTAACCCTCACCTCGCTTGTCTGGAAAGTTATGCTCACGCCAAGGGAATTTATCAGCACGATCTTTTCGTCTCCCTTAAGGAACAGTGTTTTTGCTACCTTGCCTGTCTTTTGATTTGCCTTGAGATTTAACACACCGCCCCCTCCCCTGCCCTGCTCCCTGTATTTGCCAACTTCTGTTATCTTGCCGTAACCGTTTTCTGTAACGGTGAATATGCTGCCTTCCTCGTTTGCAGCTATTATGTTTTTTGCAATGTCGTCCCCTTTCAGCCTTATTCCCCTTACCCCTATTGCAGTCCTTCCTATGTATCTCAGATCTTCTTCCTTGAACTTTATGGATTTCCCGTTCTTTGTTGATATTATCAGATACTTCTCCTTGGAGTACATGCACACATCTGCTACCTGATCCCCTTCGTTAAGATTTATTGCCCTTACGCCGTTGGATCTCGGCCTTGAGAACAGCTCTGCCTTGAGCTTCTTTACTATCCCTTTGTTTGTAAGGAACACTATCTTTGAGTCTGTGAACTGGTTTACAGTGAATACGTCTATTATCTTCTCGTCCTTTGTATCCACAAGGTTTACTATGGCCTTTCCTTCTGAATACCTGCTGCCCTCAGGCACCATGTACGCCTTCACCCAGTATGCCCTGCCCAAGTTGGTTATTCCTATTACAAAGTCCTTGTTATTGCACGACAGTATGTGCTTTACAAAATCTCCTTCTTTAAGATTTATTGATATTATCCCCTTGCCTCCCCTGCCCTGCTCCCTGTAATTGGTTAGGGCCAGCCTTTTAACATAGCCGTTGTTCGTGAGGATTATTGTGACCTTCTCGTTGCTTATTGTATCTTCGTCTGCTATTGTGATCTCTTCTTCAGAATACTGTATTTCGGTTCTTCGCGGCCTTGAGAATCTCTTCCTTATTTCTGATGTTTCGCCTTTTATTATGCCGTCTATTGCGTCTGGGCTTGCTATCACCCCCTCATAATATTTTACCTTGCCTTCCAGGTCGGTTTCTTCTTTTTTGAGTGAATCGTTTTCGAGATGTGTAAGCCTGCTTAGTTTCATGTCTAATATTGCGTTCGATTGCTTCTCTGAAAGGCTGAACTCTGACATAAGCTTTAACCTTGCTTCGCCAACCTCAGAACTGCCTTTTATTGTTATTATAATGCGGTCTATGCTGCCTATGGCGATAAGCAGACCTTCGACTATGTGCAGCCTGCTCTTCGCAAGGTCAAGCTCGTATTTGCTTCTCTTGATAACTACGTCGCGCCTGTGCGCTACGAACGTATCTATTAGCTGGAGAATGTTTAGGCTCTTGAGGCTCTTCCCAATGACTGCAAGGTTTATTATAGGAAATGTTGTCTGAAGCTGCGTGTACTTGTAAAGCATGTTAAGTATCTGCTCTCCGCTTGCCTCGGCCTTGTAGTCTATCACTATGCGTATTCCAGTCTTGTCGCTTTCGTCCCTTATGTCCTTGAGTCCCATTATTCTCTTGTCCCTTGCAAGCTGCGCCATTGTCTGCATAAGATTGGATTTGTTTACATTGTAGGGTATCTCCTTTATCACTATCCTGTTCTTTTCATCTTCTATTTCCGCTTTGGCCCTTAAGCTTAGTTGCCCCCTGCCAAACCTGTACCCGTTGTATGCATTTTGAGACATGAGGGCAACTCCCCCCGTTGGAAAGTCCGGGCCTTTTATTATATTAAGGATCTCGTCGGTGGTGCACTCTTTTTTGTCTATCCGGTATATTATTGCGTCGCATACTTCGCCAAGGTTGTGCGGAGGTATGCTTGTTGCTACTCCCACTGCAATTCCTGTAGCGCCGTTTACAAGGAGGTTCGGTACTTTTGATGGCAGGATTGTGGGTTCTTTTTCTGTGTCATCGAAATTAGGCACAAAGTCAACGGTATTTTTGTCTATGTCTTCCAATATCTCCTCGGCTAGTCGCGTCAGCCTTACTTCTGTGTATCGCATTGCGGATGGCGGATCTCCGTCGACACTTCCCATGTTGCCTTGCCCTTCGACAAGAAGATGGTTGGTAGAAAAATTTTGGGCAAGTCGCGTAAGTGCGTCGTATATAGCCATATCGCCGTGAGGGTGATACTGGCCCATAGTTGTACCGGTTATCCTTGCACTCTTTTTTGTGGGTTGGTCGTGAAAATTCTTCAGATTATACATAGTGTAGAGGATCCTTCTCTGCACGGGCTTGAGTCCGTCCCTGGCGTCTGGTATTGCACGGCCTATGATCACGCTCATAGCATAATCGATGTAGCTTGACTGCAACTCGTCTTCTAATGGCGTTGGCATTATGTCTTGCATAGTTACACGTCTAGTGATTGCACCTGGTCTGCGTGCTCGTGGAGGAATTTCCTTCTTGGAAGAACTTCGGTTCCCATAAGAACTCTGAAAAGCTCTTCGGTCCGCTGTGCGTCAGCTATTGTTATTTTTTTCAATTTCCTGTTTTCAGGGTTCATTGTTGTTTCCCACAACTGGTCCTCGTTCATCTCGCCGAGGCCCTTATATCTTTGCAGGCCGTCTAGCTTGCCAAGTTCTTGTCGCTTTGCCTCTAATTCCCTGTCGCTGTAACAGTAGTAGACCAACTTGCCTTTTGTTATTTTGTATAGTGGAGGCACTGCGGCGTAAACATATCCCTGCTCTATTATTCTCTTCATGAACCTATAGAAGAATGTAAGCAATAGGGTTCGTATATGGCTCCCGTCAACATCTGCGTCTGTCATTATGATTATTTTTTTATATCTGATGTTGTCTGAATTAAATGTTTCGTTTATTCCGGTGCCAAAGGCAGTTATCATTGTCTTTATTTCCGCATTGTCAAATATCTTGTCAAGGCTTGCCTTCTCTACATTAAGTATCTTACCCCTCAATGGCAGTATTGCCTGGATGTTTTTGTCTCTCCCTTGTTTGCTTGATCCGCCTGCGCTTTGCCCTTCCACAATGAAGAGTTCGGTCTTTTCAGGGTCGTCAAGTATGCAGTCTGCCAGCTTTCCCGGAAGTACTGCGCTGTCGAATATTGACTTCTTTCTTGCCATCTCCCTTGCCCTCCTTGCACTCTCGCGCGCGTTTGTAGCAGACAGTACCTTTGTGGCAAGAGCCTTTGCATCTGAAGGGTGCTCCTCTAGGTATCTTGACAGATATTGATATACCTGCCCTTCAACTAAGCTCTTTATATGTATGTTGCCCAGCTTCTCCTTTGTCTGCCCCTCAAACTCTGGATTTTGCATTAGTATGCTGAGCACTGCCGTAAGTCCTTCCCTTGTGTCTTCTCCCATTATGTGCATCTGGCCTTTGTTTAGCCTGTTCTTGTCTATGTAATTAAGTATTGAGCGGGTAACCGCTGCGTGGAATCCAGTAAGGTGTGTGCCGCCTTCCCCGGTCTTTATGTTGTTTACGAACGGTTCGGTTTTTTCATCATACGAGTCGGTGTACTGTAATGCGAACTCAATTATTGTTGAACCTTCCTGCTTCTTTGAATGTATTATGCTTGTAATCACATTGGAATCTTTGTTAATGAATTTAATGAAATCCTTGATTCCCTCGTTGGAGAGGAACGTTTCTTCCTCATGTGCACTGAATCTGTCATCGGTAAGGACTATCTTAAGGCCAGGATTGAGAAATGAAGTGTATCTTAGCCTGTCCTTAAGCAGCGCGGAGTCGAATGTCAGCGTGCTGAAGATCTCTTTGTCCGGCTTGAACTTTATTGTGGTGCCGTTCTCTGTTGTATTGCCTATAACCTCAACTCCGCCGGTGGCAAGACCCTTGCTGAATCCCTGTTTGTATGCGTGGCCGTTCTTCTTTACCATTACCTCAGTATATTCTGACAACGCATTAACTACGGTAAGTCCGACCCCGTGGAGACCGCCAGATACCTTGTAAACGTCGTTATTGAACTTTGCCCCTTTGTGTATGGTCGTCATTATGACTTCAAGTGCACTCTTATTGTACTTCTCCATGATATCTACAGGTATGCCCCGGCCGTCGTCACTGACCTCTGCTATGTCGCCATCGGTGTCCTGTGTAAGGCGGATGGTTATGTTATTGCAGAATCCTGCAGCAGATTCATCTACGGCGTTGTCTATTACCTCGAAAAGCAGATGCAACACTCCCGATGCGCCTGTTGACCCAATATACATTCCCGGTCTTTTTCTTATTCCTTGGGCCCCCTCAAGAACCACTATCTTTGAAGCATTGTAACTATCCTGTTCTACCATGAAGACCAGCATATCATATAAATAAGCGTACATTACTCTCTTTAAAGTAATATAAACCTTTTCAGGGAGTTTTGTCGTCGTAAGATTTACGACGTGAACTGTGCTTCTGGGAAAGGTAGATAAGTGTTTCATGGCAGATAATATGAGTGGTTTAATGGATAGGAAGAGAGTAATAATAATTGGGGCTGCAGGAAGGGACTTTCATATGTTCAATGTTATGTTTAGGGACAACTGGGACTATGAGGTGGTGGCATTCACAGCTGCCCAGATACCGTACATATCTGAAAGAATCTATCCGCTGGAGCTTAGCGGAAGCCTTTATCCTGGAGGCATACAGATCTATGATGAAAGTGCTCTGCAGCGTCTCATAAAAGACCTTAAGGCAGAAGTATGTGTAATGGCATATAGCGACCTTTCGTATAACGTACTTGGAGATAAGATAAGCATAGTAAATGCGGCTGGATCAGACTTCTGGCTTATTGCGCCGGAAAAGACATATCTAAGGTCAAAAAAACCAGTAATAGGGATCTGCGGGGTTAGGACAGGGGTTGGAAAGAGCCAGACAGCAAGATATATATCAAAGTTCATAAGGAATTTTGGGCTCAGGGCCGTAGTAATAAGGCACCCAATGCCCTATGGGATTCTGAAGGATCAGGTTGTTGAGAGGTTTTCAAAACTCTCTGACCTTGACAAATACAAGACGACCATAGAAGAGAGGGAGGATTATGAGCCGCACATAAAAAACGGCTTTGTGGTTTATGCCGGCGTTGACTATGCTAAGATACTTGAAAGAGCAGAAAAAGAGGCTGACATAGTAATATGGGATGGAGGCAATAATGACGCCCCTTTCATAAAAACGGATGTGCTAGTGGTAGTTGCAGATCCTCTCAGGGCAGGAAACGAGCTCACTTATTATCCTGGAGAGACTGTTGCAAGGATGGCAGACCTAATTATAATAAACAAGGTAAATTCTGCAAGCAAAGAGGACGTTGAAAGGGTAAATCGTGATCTCTCTGAGATAAACAAGGAGGCAAAGGTAGTGATGTGTGATTCTGTAATAAGTGCAGACAATCCAAGAATAATCAAGGGTGCAAGGGTGCTGCTTGTAGAGGATGGACCTACAATAACACATGGCAATATGAGATTTGGGGCAGCTACAGTGGCTGCAAGGGAATATGGGGCTGGAGAGGTAGTAAATGCCAAGAGATACGCAGTTGGGTCTATAAAGGACACTTATAAGAAATACCCGTTGCTCGGAAATGAACTCCCTGCAATAGGGTATAACATAAGACAGATAAAGGACCTAGAGGCGACGATAAACGCTACTGACTGCGATGTCGTGGTATCGGCCACTCCCACGGATCTGAAGAGGCTTGTAAATGTAGATAAGCCCATAGTGCAGATATCGTACGAGCTCTCGCCAATTGGTGATGCGCTTGACACCGAACTCAAAAAATTTGCAGAAAATGCAAAAGATAAATAAACAACGCAGTTCAATTATATGCTACTTGGACCCGTAACTCAGTTTGGTCAGAGTGGCTGGCTCTTAACCAGCAAGCCGAGGGTTCAAATCCCTCCGGGTCCGTTATGTACTGCGCGCAAGAAGCAGTCATAAATATTAGTTCATACACAGTCTACATTGTATTCTAAGGGGGGTCGGTTACAAAATAACAGTACCCTATTGTTATATTGCTAGGAATAGTTATGTTTATATATGAGAAAAACAAATAGGATATATAGTAATATATAGAATGGGCTGGTGGTGCTATGGTGCATAAAAAACTGAGGACGCATGTAAGTGAATTGAAGGTTAGATTTGGGGCAAAGGGCGCGAAGGCAAAAAGGCATGTGCCTGCTCACTTATATCATAAAAAATCGGTGAAGACGGCTGCAGGTTTATCGTATAAGAGCAGAAAGCAGGCAGTTCGCAAACGTGCAGCAAGAATGTCTGCAGCCGATTTGAAGAAGGAAGATTCAGAAAGGGCTGAGAAGGAGCTTGCCATTGAAGAGGTAAGGAAGGTTGGCGAACTCGTTGAGAACCGCGGATTCCTGCAACATATAGACAAGGGCGTTGGGGCGGGATCTATAGATATACTTAGGACGCTTGTTAAGGGGCCGTATACGGACGAGGACATATCTGCACGGCTTGGACTGAAGGTAAACGACGTCAGAAGAATGCTTAACGTAATGAATGAGTACGGCATTGTGAGATATGATGTAAATAAGGATAACAAGGGCTGGCTTATATTCAGGTGGAGGATAGATAGGGAAAGACTTGTGGATTATATATCAAATATAGAGTCGCATCTTGCCGAAACCGGGCCGGTCCTGCCTGGAGATTGCAATGACTTCTTCATGTGCAAGAAGTGTTACAGCGAACAGAAGCTTGTTGTTCCGTTTGATTCGGCTTTTGAATCTGGATTTACATGCAACAGCTGCGGCAAGCCTTATGTGATATTGAATAGGGAACAGACCGTGGCGCTGTTCAAGGAAACAGTAACCGAAACGGGTTAAGCGTATTGCAGATGTCTGGAAGGAAAGAGAGCTTTACTACGCATCGGGGAAGCAAGAAGCTGACTGTTGCCTTTGATATTAATGATACGCTTGCAGAGATAAACCCCGTTTTGCTTAGTACAATAAACAAACAGAAAAAACAACACATACATTTAATGACGTTATAAATTTTGAGATGACAGGCGATTATTTGTGGTTTGATTATATTGATATGTATCGTGATCTTTGGATAAACAGATACACAGAGATACGCCTGCTCGCAGACGCCGTCCGACGCCAAGGCAAACTATGATTATGATGTTTTGTTGATGATTATGCTGTTCCTGTAAATTCTGGGCAAAAACTCTGTTATTATATAAATATTACAATAAAAACATAACAGAAGCAGAAACGTGATGCAGTTTGAAAGTGTTAATGAAGCAATACAATTCCTGATAAACGCTGCAAAAAAAGGTAAAACTGAAACTTTGGGTTATTGTTAGTTTCGTTGAATCCCGCTATGCGTTTATAACTTTTTCTAATGCAATTCTAATGTATAGCGGGGTAGGGTAGTCTGGAGTGCCCGCCGGGCTCATAACCCGGAGATCGGTGGTTCAAATCCACTCCCCGCTATATTTAATTGTCTTGAATTTAGGAGGTTTTGACGGTTTTGTGGTATGCCTATGAGGTATGCAAACCCACACGTACCCCATACTTCCACTATTCGTGTCTTCTTATATTATTATATATAGTATATTTAATTTAAACTATATACTTATAATACCGAAAATCTACCTCAGAAATAGCGGAAACGTGGGGTTCCGGTGAATGCTATGGAAAACGAACTAACAATAAATTACCTTAACAACATTTTAAAAAATGAAAATAAAACAGGGGAAATTGTCTCGTTGCCTAGAAACTTCTATAAAAACATAGAAGAAAAAGAAAAAACATTAACTAAAGACAGCGACGAATTAAAAAACATGATTAAGCTATTCGACCTTATAAAGGAAAAAAGAAGGCAAAAGATACTAATATATCTTGCATATAATAAGGAAATTCCGCGACCGCTACCTTCCGAAGAGGAAGATTTATATACACAAATAAGGATAATATTAAATAAAAATCAAGGAGAACCAAAACCTCAAAAAATAAAATTTTGGAAATCAATACCCGAGATAATAACATCTACTGGAAATAAAATAGGCCCATATGAGCAGGCCGAGATTGTTTTGCTATACAATCTTTCTGATATCAAATTTATAATAGACAACAAACTAGGAGAAATAATAGACTAAGTTGGTTAGATGAAAATAGATAAAAACATCATGTCTTATTGCAAAAACTGCAATAAGCACACCGCAAACACGGTAAGAAACTACAACAAGAAGCCGCAACGTGGTCTTAGCCTTGGCACCAGGAGACACAACAGGGCAATAAAAGGATATGTAGGGAGCATTGAACCCAAAATTCATCCAAAGAAACTCGGAAGGAAGCAAAAAGTTATGTTAGAGTGTCAAGAGTGCCATAAGATAAGCGAGCGCGTTTTCGGTATGAGAACAAAAAAGAAGATAGAAATAAGCAGGTAATCTGTTGATTATACCAAAAAAACTCCCTGATGTTGGGGATTTTGTAATAATAAAAATAACAAAAATACTTCCTCACGGTGCATACGCAAGACTTACCGAATACGGAATGGACGCATACCTGCCTATCTCAGAAGTTTCGTCAGGATGGATTAAAAATATACACGAATTCATAAAAGAAGGTCAACAAGACGTTGCCAAGGTCATTTTTGTTGACAGGGAAAGAGGGTCTATAGACATCTCATTAAAAAAAGCTACTGCAAAAAATAAGAAGGATAAGACTGACGAAACTTCTGAGATAGGCAGGTATGAGGGACTATTCAACAAAGCGCTCGAATCCTCCAGCAGCCAAACCAAGAAACAGCAAATAATAGAAGAATTAGCAAAGGTGGAGCATACTTACAATGAACTAATAGAGGATATTTTTGCGAAAAAAGACCCACTAAAGGATCTAAAAGAAACACAATTCAAGGACGTGCTTTACGAGCTTGTAGCAAAGACAATAAAACCCAAGACATACACTGTAGCATACAACGTAGAGCTTACTACAACAGACACACAGTCTGGGATAGAACTAATAAAGGACGCATTCTCAAAAATCGAAGCACAAAAAGTGGAAGTACTTTACCTTGGCGCTCCAAGGTATCGGCTTATATCAACAGACGAAAGCTTTCCAAAAGCAGAAGGTAAAATTAAAGAAGCCCAAGCGATACTTGAGAAGTACAAGAACATAGAATTCAGCATAAAGGAAAGTAAGAGTGTCGAGTAGCCTAATTGGTAGAGAAAGTGCACGGAACAAGAATATACTACAACAAAAATATAAAATTCAAAAACCCAATAATGGTCGTTGGGCTTCCTGGCATCGGAAGTGTAGGTAGCCTAGTCGGCGAATATCTAAAGAATGAACTTGGCGCAAAGAAATTTGGGTCATTGTACTCATCACACTTCATGCACAATACAGTAATGCTAAAGAGCGGATACGCCAGGCTCATAAGCAACAGGTTTTATTACAAAAACACAAAAGCCGGCCAGATAATACTATTGCTGGGCGACACACAATCAGGAACCTCCGAAGGTCAGTATGAAATAAACGAAAAGATAGTCAGGTTCTTCAAGTTCTTGGGAGGTCAAACAGTATATACAATCGGCGGATACAGCGCTGCAGGCCACTACGTAAACGCCCCGCGGGTGTTTGGTATTGCTTCAGACAAAGCAACCAAAACCGCCCTATCGAAGAGAGGAGTAATATTTGGCGCTACAAACGGAGCGATATGGGGCTCTGCAGGCCTTATAGTGTCGTTTGCCAAGATGCATAAACTCCATGCAGCGTGCATAATGGGTGAAACGGCGGCCCTAGAAATAGATGCAAATGCTGCCAGGTCTGTTCTAAGCGTGCTTAAAGACATACTAAATGTAAAGATAAATCTGGAAAACATAGACAAGATAAAGGCAGAAACCGACAGACTCATAAAAGAGCTTGAGGATGCAGCCAAGGCACAGGAAGGCCCGCAGCCCCCAAAGGAAAATTTCTCATATATACGATAAGGCCACTATCCCCTAAAAAGCCTCAAAAACTCATACAGCACAGCGGCGGCAGCTACTGCAACAAGTGCATACAATGCATAATTCTCATAGTCTGGTGGCATTCGAGACGCATTGCCATAAGGTATGGTAGTATAATTATAAGCCTCAGATACGTTTTGTGAGGTGTTCTGGAGGTATTTTGATACTTTAACTACCGAATTTGATACCAATATCTGCTCTTCGAGATCCGGCGCTCCAAGCTCTGCAAGCGCGCCGCCCGCATGTGGCACAATGTTGATGTCTTGCGCACTCTCCGCTGTGCTTGAACCAAAAATATATGCCGAAGGAAATGGCTTAAGCGTGCCATTATCCATATAATAAATCCACATAACCGCGTTCATCTTTGAGAAATTAGAAACAGAACCGTTGTCCTCTCCTCCAAACACAAGCTCAGCATCATAGTAGCTACCTATGGCCCCGCCTTCTCCAGGTGTGGAATAATAAGGAGTAACCAACATGTGTGAGTTTACGGCACCACTAACAAGCACTTTATCATAAAATACAAGAGGGCCTTCTGCAGCATTGCCGTTTCCAAGAAGCTGATAACCAAACGACACTGCCGTTCCCGCTGTCGTTTGGTTGTCCATAATAACCAGTTTTATATTTACTGGCAGCGAATATCGTATTGCTCTATTCGGGTAGCTGTATGCATAAAAATACTTCTTCTTACACGACCTGCACGAAATGACCCCTCCCATTCCAGAAAGCGTGGAATTACTTAAGGTCCCATAAGGCACTGTGTTGTTCCATATATTATCTACCATGTAAAACGTCTTGTTCAATGTGTTGAAATCGGCAACATCTTGGAGCCAGAAGACCCTGCTGGCTCCGTATACGTCTGCGTTTAGTTCAATATTCAGCTGGAGACTCGCTCCATGGTCAGAAACAATGCCAGTACTGTAGTTGTAGTCTGTAGCCTCTATCTCGGAGATGTTTGCCGTGCCAATAACCTCGCCAGCAGATATCTGATATGGCAACAGTCTGCCAGCATTTTTATACAGCCCGTAACTTGCAATCCCTATCGGATGGCTGGCGTTCGTATTTATGGTTTTTAGCGGGTCAACCAGCGCATTCTGTGAATCCAATATCACAAAAACTTCCTGCTGCGAACCAGATTTCAATCCTAATAGGTAACTGCCACGATTCAGGCTCACATTCAGGAACTCAAGGTTTGAATCAGACTTTATGTTGAATGTACTTCCAGATATATTTAATGCCACTGGATCATCTTCGAAATTTTGGGCAGAGAGCAATGTTATATTCTCAAAACTATAGTTAAGAAGGTGTATATTCAATGCGCCAGATGTGTTAAGATTCATCAAATGTCCATCACCTATTCTATACGCAACGGCCTCAGCTGTTATCCGCGTATCGGATTCAAATATTACGGCATAGTTTCCACCGGGAACCCCTATCAGGTATACTCCCGAATGTACAGTTGAATTGTAGAACTGGGTTACCTGAACTCCATTCTCAAATCTCCCCAAGGACTGCGAGCGTATTACAACAAGATCCACACCGCTTGTTGTATTTAGGCCCGCAGCTATGCTGCCGCCATATCCCACTGTCACGTTGCTGTAATAGATTTGGGTAGCCTGCTGGGCGCTGGCAATCCCAATCACGAGCAGACACGCAACAAAAAATGCAATTTTCACATTAAATTAGTTTTCACAAAATATTATAAGCTAGATGACTAAAAATGAAATGTGCGCAAATAGTCTAGCATGGTAGGACATTGCCTTCCCAAGGCAATAACCCGGGTTCAAATCCCGGTTTGCGCACCACGCTCCATACTACTTTTTATATTTTTTGGGAATTCTATATTGGTAATGAAATGCCAGAACCAAAATATCTGTGGCTTGACGGGAAATTTGTTAGATATGGGGATGCAAATGTGCATATACTTACGCACTCGCTTCAGTACGGAAGCGGTATATTTGAAGGGATAAGGTGCTACAAAACAGAAAGCGGGCCTGCAATATTCAGGCTGCATGACCATATCGTAAGGTTGTTTGATAGTGCTAAAATATACGGCATGCCTACGAGATTCAATATAAAAGAAGTAGAGGAAGGCGCCTGCAGCACTATACGCAGGAACAATCTCAAATCAGCATACATACGCCCATTTATCTTTTATACAAGCATAGGAATAGGCTACAACGTTAAGGGAAAATCAACAAGCGTTGCAATAGCGGCGCTTGAATTCGGCAATCTATTTGAAGGTAAGCACAGCGGTTTGAACTGCAAGATAACAACATGGCAGAGGATAAATTCGTCAATACTGCCCCCAGGTGCAAAGGCAAGTGGCAATTATCTCAATTCAATACTCGCCTCACAAGAAGCAAACAACTCTGGATATGATGAGGCAATATTAATCACAGCCCAAGGCCATGTTGCAGAGGGGCCAGGTGAGAACATATTCGCGGTAAAGGACAGGGTCCTAATTACGCCACCAAAATCCGCAGGGATACTTTTAGGGATCACGCGCGATACAATAATCAAGATAGCCAAAAGCACTGGGCTTGAGGTTGAGGAGAGGGACATGCGCAGGGAGGAGCTCTACACAAGCGATGAGGTATTCTTTTCAGGCACAGCAGCAGAGATAACCCCCATACTCTCAGTAGATTCAAGAGCGATAGGAAATGCAAAGCCCGGTCCTATAACAACGCTTCTCTCAAACAGGTATTCAAGGATAGTTAATGGGGAAGATAAGGAATTCGCAGAATGGCTCACGCCAGTAAGCTGACAGGAAGCAAAGACAGAACCGCAAAACATACTAACGTACCACTTAAAGAGCATAAGAAGTTTGACGTATACTTATTCCCTAACCCCCTCTCCTCAAAATGGCCAAGCAGCGAATCAACCACATTTCCGAACACCCCAGAAGCCACAACCACTATAAAAACATATGCCGTAGCCCCCAATGCAAATACTGTAAGCCCTATAAGGAAAGCGCCGCAAGCGCCCATGGCGGTGCCAAACACTGTCACTCCGCCAGATGTGCCTTTTTTCACCTTTTTCCTTGTAATAATGTCAATAGGCACTGCCTTAAGCACCCCGAACTCGCTTGCAAATTTATCCGCGGTAATTGAGGCAACACTGGCAACGAACGAATAGATCAGCATCTCCGAGGTCGATGTCTGAAGCCCAACACTAGACTCAAAAAAGAAGTATATCAACACAACAACTACTGGCACGATACCGTTTGCAATCACATTCTTCCAACTTCTTACTTTTTCATATCCGCGCACATGCAGTTTTCCCCCCTCATTGGTCTTCGTTGCAATTGAAGAAAGTATAAGAAAATCCAACAGCACTGCGATAAAGAACCACCCAACGCTAAGGCCGAAATATACGATTATCACGCCAAAAACAACAGCAAGCAGCGTGCCGCTGATGTTAAGCGTAAGCAGCGAAGATGTCATACTTGATATATAAACCTACAAGCCTTATAAACCTGTTTTGATTTTTCAAATCAATGGAAAGTCGTACTGTTTGCTTCCACTATTTCGAAAGTTTTTTAAAGCAGACTGCGCATAATATATTTACGAGTTCTCTATCATGGAGGAGTAATAACTGGTCGCCTTGCCAGCGTGTGTCTTACACATTGCTGGCCTCTTCCTATTTTTCATTCAAGCAACGCAAAACTAACCGCTATTGCAAATTAGCCATATCCAGCAGCTTTCCATATTCTACCCTTTTTCCGTCCAATCCATGATCTAAGAGGGAAGAGGAAACAACAGCAACGCCATCTTTCAACTTTGAAAAAAAGAGATCAAAATATGAGCTACTTGAGCTATCTGTATAGAAGTTCAGATATCTTATAGAAGTTTTGCCTGTATCCCTATCTACCTGAAGTATAAAAAGATTAAGTCCTGTTTCTGTAATTCCTTTTAGCATTTCAATTCCTTTTTCAACGCCGCGCCGTTCAATAACCCTAAGCCCCTGTTCAGTATCTATGACGTTTGGAAATTTTTTATCAACACGTATCAGCCCGTTATGGCACATGAATATCGTGCTTTTATCAGTGCTGACTGTGAACGGATGCGAGAACCTACTCCCAACCATTTCCCTGTTACTGGCCTTTCTTGCATGAACTACTGCATAAATAATCCCGTTCATTTCTGGGAATTCATGATTATCGTCCAGAATCGACATTCCGGTCCTATAGTGAACTATCCTGCCATCTGCAACTAAAGCATATCCCCAGCCGTCTACACATTTGCCTTCATATGTCCTCCCAGTCCCATCAACCTCCGCCCTTACCGTAGCTTTGAGGGCCTTCTTCAGTCCGGCAAGTTCATCATTAGACCTTCCAACATAAGCCAACATCCTGCACATACAACCAAACTAACATATACCAGATATAAAAACGTTAGCATAAAAAGTCCCCGACAATCATGCAATGTGTAAAATCTACATGCCGGTTGTTTCATATCAAAATAACAAACAACACTGTTAAATTGTAAAAAAATACAAACAATTAAATATAAGAAAAACTCAATGTACATCTGGGAATAGTACGAGACAACAACAAACCACCACTGCACAATGTAATCCGACGGTTGCCATGCTCAATAATCCATATAAAGGTAAGCTCGGCGGTTTTGGTCTTGAGACATACAAAGAAAGGGCCCTCATTGCAGATCGGCTTGGCGTAACCCTGGTAGATGTACCAATAAGCCTCAAGAGCCTAGAAAGTCTACGGCGCGGCGTTGAACTTCCTGTAAGATACTGGGACGGGTCCAGCCTCCGATCTAAAGTCGTGCAGGTCCCAAGTATCCTGGTTGTCTATAATTACTCAGGTTCAGGCTCAAGTGGAACATGTAACATCGGAATGCGCGACAGCATAATCCAAGAATTCAGAAATATCGGAAAACATTTTATTAATGGGCCAGAAGCCGAAGGCATATGCGATGATAAGTCAAGAAGCCAAACAATATTCGAAAACGCAGGAGTCCGCTGCCCAACCACTGCTTCATATACCTCAGCCAACGCGGAAACGCTGTTTTATAGCTCTGATGGACTTATTTTCATAAAGAATCCTAAAGGCTCCGAAGGCAGAGGCCAGTTCACAGTATTCGCAGACGGAGAAGGAGTTTCCGTAGTATCTATTGACCGTATGCACAGCTTCCAGCGACTCTGCGACGCGTTGGAATATGTAAGCAAGCATGTTGATACTAGCTACTTGGTGCAGGAAGGCGTGCGCGTACAAAGGATAAACGGAAGCGTATTTGATATAAGGGCGGTATTTCAAATTGACGGGAATGGGAGTATAGTTCTCCCAGCTATGTACATGCGGCTTGGGGCAGCAGGATCATATCAGTCCAATATAAGTTCAGGCGGACTTGCGGCAGATCCATCAACATATGGATTTAAGGCAGTAAGACAGGAAATATTCGATTCAGGCATAAAAGTATTCAAGGAGCTTCAGAGAATGCCTGGAGGAGCTGGCGAGATAGCAATGGATTTCCTGATATCAACAGAAGGGAAAATATCAATACTTGAGATAAACTCCCTTCCCGGCACAAAGGGAATAAGGGACCTTGCCAAAACCACAGAAGTAGATGATGTAGGTCAAAACTGGCCAGCCGCGCTATCCGAAGTATTGCGTAACCCCATCAAATACTCAAAGTATCTAATCAACGATTTAAAGTGATCCCATGCCAACAAAAAACACCGAACTCAGCAAATGGCACCCAGGAAGATTCGAAGCAAATCCAAGGGAATCCAGGAAGCTTGGTATAGAACTTGAGTTTCCACTGGTATCGGCGAAGTCCGGAAGCGTAGGGGAAGCCATAGACCTTAAAACTGCGAGGGAAATATATGGATCCATTGCAATGGATGATAAGTCATGGGGGCTTAATTTAAAAGAACTTGAAGTCAGCAAGATCTGCAATGATGGGCAAAAGGTAACCCTGAATTCAGAGGCAGGTTTTTCTACACTTGAACTTTCATTACCACCGGCGCAAGGTATAGATGACGCGCGCACACTTATTGCCACATACGCGCCAGTTATTATACACGCAGCTGAATCTGCAGGCGCTTATGTCTTAGGATACGGGATCCAGCCGATAACCCCTCCAAATGCAGGTCTTATCTCAACAAAAGACAGATCGCGCAGCATGTTGCATATAGAGCCTATCTTCGACGAGACGCGGCAAGAAGAACATGATTGGAGGCTTTCTGGGACTGTAAGCTCTTCAGTCCAGTTCCACATAACTGCACTTGGGCCAGAGGATGCCATGCGGCTTATGACTGTCTTTAACGGACTTTCACCAGAATTCCTGCTTCTATCAGCCAACTCAAGAGTTGCAAAAGGCAAAGATTCGGGAAGATCTGATACAAGAAGCAGGTTTTATCAGCTATACGACAGAATACCTCTAGTTGCAGGCGTCGCTCCAAGATTCAGTAATTTTAATGAATATATCGAAGCCCTAATCGACATTCCGGTCCACCTTCTGTCAAGGAGCGGCAAATATGTTGTATCAAGGGAAAGGAAAAGCTTCAGGGATTTTATGAATTCCGGAACAATCAGGACCATCAGACACGAAAATCCTGACGTCATACGCATCGAAGAGTTCCAGAAAGAAGATGTTGATGTTCACGAAAGCATGATCAGGTGGGAAGCAAGGGTAAAGGGAACCACCGGCACAGTGGAATTCAGAACATGCTCAATGCAACAGTCAGCGCAACATATACTTGCGCTTGCATCTGCAGTCGTCGGACTAGCATCGAATCTTGACGAAGCAGAGGCACTTGCCACAAGCAGATCGGTTGAAGATGCACAAAAGGCAAAAGAACTGATATCCCTGTTCGGGGCACACGGTAGCAAGGAAGCTCTAAACTCCACCAAACGAATGCTTGATATAGCAAAAGAAGGGCTAGAAAAGACCGGCGAGAACACGAATTACCTGGAGCTACTTTACAGAGCAATTCGCAGAAAAGAGGTGCCCTCAGACCGCAGTCTTAAGGTATTAAATGAAGGTATGGGACAGTTCATACAATATGTAAGGTTTGATCCTAACATCAGCTGAGCCTGGTCGCATGATAATTGATATGCACACGCACTTGGGGGCAGACAAGGACGGAATGTCACAGTCGCCAGAAGAGCTAATCAAAGGCATGAATTCTGCTGGCATAGACCTGTCGGTATCATTTCCACTAGACGAAAAGGTCACTGATTTAGTTGACGCAAGCATAGCCATTGCCGAGCTTAATAATCCCAGAATAATCCCATTTTTGAGGTTTGACCCAAAAACCATGACCCCAGAACGGCTGAGAACGCTGCTTCCAAAGTTCAAAGGTGTAAAGCTGCACACGCGTGCACAGAACTTCAATACAATAGAAAAAAGGTACTGGCCGCTATATGAAGAAATATCCGCGTCTAAAAAACCGCTTCTAGTGCATACGCGTTTTGAACAGAATACAAATACGTCTCCTGACATCGTCTCCATCCTGGCCGAATATTTTTCAGACCTTATCCTGATAATAGGACATTTTGCAGAAGGTTCACTAATAACCGCGGAAAGGGTAAAGAGGTGCGATAATCTTTATCTTGAAACATCAATCCAGTCCCTTACAAACGTGCGCATAAACCGGATATATGATGTGGTTGGCGCAGAAAAGATACTTTTCGGATCAGACGCGCCGTATTCAAATCAGGAAGTAGAGATTCTCAAGATAGCGAAGAGCAAGATACCTGAAGACGAGAAGGATCTAATATTTTATAAGAATGCGCTAAGGCTCCTGAACATCAAAAACAAAAAAAACCCATAGAAGCAGATTTTTACAACGGGTTTTTATTCTTTCCCCGAGTAATATGTGTGCTATTCTTCTTACAAAACGGGTAAAACCATGCCAAAAGAGAAGACAATAAAGGAGCTTGAAGACCTTCCGGGAATCGGGCCTACAACGGCTGAGAAACTAAGGAGCCTCGGATATGACAACATAGAAAAGATAGCCACTGCGGCACCACATGAGCTTGCCGAAATATCCGGAATGAAGGTCGACGCAGCAAAGCAGGCAGTAGACGCAGCAAAGCAGGCAACAACACTTGAGTACAAGACTGGATCAGAGATAAGCGACAAAAGGAAGCTGCTCGGGAAGATAACCACGGGTTCAAAGAATCTTGACGAGCTTCTTGGCGGCGGCGTCGAGGCAAATGCAATAACAGAGGCATACGGAAAATTTGCTTCAGGAAAGACGCAGCTCGGATTCCAGCTTACAGTAAATGCCCAGAAGCCTGTGGAGCATGGGGGGCTCGGTGGAACAGTCATGTTTGTAGATACTGAGGGGACATTCCGGCCAGACAGAATAGAGCAGATTGCAAAGGCCGAAGGTGCGGACCCTAAGGCAGTACTTGACAATGTATTTGTCGTAAGGGCAACTACTACAGACCAGCAAATCCTCTCAATTGAAAGGGCAGACAAGCTTGTAAAGGATAGCAATGTCAAGCTGATAGTTGTGGACTCTCTCATGTCCCTGTTCAGATCGGAGTTCCTTGGGAGGGGTGCGCTTGGAGAGAGGCAGCAGAAGCTAAACTCCCATATACACAAACTCCAGAAGCTTGCCGACAACCATGACCTTGCAGTGTACATAACAAATCAGGTAATGGACAATCCCGGTATACTCTTTGGAGATCCGACTACCCCTGTCGGAGGAAATATTGTTGCACACGCGGCTACTACCAGGCTCTACATGAGGAAAAGCAAGGAGGAAAAGAGGATAGTAAGGCTTGTCGATTCGCCCAATATGCCCGAGGGCGAAGCAGTTATAAAGATAACTCCCGACGGGATAAAGGACTGATAGAGGCGGACAGATGCTGGCGCTGATAGGGATAGGACTAGACGCTGGGGACATATCCTCAAAGGCACTTGAGTTTATTAAAAAATCAGACTCAGTACTTGCAGACAGATTCACCTCCATAATGAGCCAAGACGGTATAGACTTTATAGAAGAAAAATCAGGAAAGAAGGTAAATGCGCTGTCGCGCGCCGACCTTGAAGATAATATAAGGTCTACAATAACCCCGGCAAAGGATTTGGACATATCAATACTTGTAATAGGCGATCCCCTTATCGCAACTACGCACCACATCATACTTGACGAGGCACGCCTGCTCGGGATAAAGTGCGAGGTCTTTCATTCATCATCAATATTCTCCGCGGGAATAGGGGAGAGCGGGCTTGATATATACCGGTTCGGGCCGACAACCACTGTCCCCTTCTGGAGCGAGCACTACAAGCCAAGGTCCTTCATAGATGTGATATCGAGAAACCTGTCGAACTCTGAGCATACGCTGCTCCTTCTTGACATAGACCAGGCAAACATATCCCCAATGGGCATAAGGCAGGCCGTTGCGATAATAAAGGGTGCTGACAATGACAAGGTAATCAAAGGAAGCAAGAAGGTTATGGTGCTTGCAGACATAGGCAGGAAAACCCAGTCAATAATCTACACAGAGTTCTCTAATCTTGATTCTGCTGGCGAAGAGACCCGTGGCAAGACCCTTTCCATAATAATCCCTGCAGACCTTAATTTTGCAGAGGAGGAATCAGTCAAGAGATTCGGGCGGCTAATCCTTCCAGTACTTTAAGGTATATATAAACGCAGAGAAACCGAACAGCTGCACAAACCATACCGTGGCAATCCTGAATACAATAGTTATTGCAGATGCAAGCCCGAGTCCTATGATACCAGGATAAAAGTATTGCAGCTGCCCTATAAGCGCTGCATCAGTGACTCCCAAGGTGCCAGGTATTCCAGTTACCATCCCAAGAACAAGAGACGACGAGAATATGAAAAGGACTACGGGGATCTGGTTCGGAGTCATCGGCACCCCGAATCCTGCCATCACCACGTAAAGCGCAAGGCCGTTGAGCATCATTGACGGTATGGTTATTGCCATGGAGTATACAAAAGAGCTCGCACCAAGCCGTTTATTATATTTGAAGTAAAACCTGGCGGTGTCAAAGACCACATCAAGCCTCTTAAGTGCACCAAAGCGCCTTTTCCATCTCCTGTGTATCTTGCTGACATATACAAAAGGCTTCTCTATGTACACAAATATGAAGGGAACCATGAGAAGGAACGTAAGAAATAACGACAGCAAAACAAACCTGTCCACTATGATGGCCATCGCATCCGCGACAACCGCAAATCCCAGGAAGTCAGTAAATATGTCGGTCACTACAGCCGGAAAGGTTACGGCAAACTTTACGTTAGAAAGCTGGTTTATCGTATAGGATACTATTGCCCTCCCCCACCTTCCCGGGGTTATGTCCATGGAGTACATCGACATGTATATCACAAAGTTCTTCCACGTGCCTATCCTTACCCCAAGCCTTCTAAGATACATGGACCACTTCGGATATCTGATCGAATAGCTCACAAATATTATGATCAATGCCGATAAGAAATACCAAGGATCTAGCGAGGTAAGTGTATCAATGAACCTGCCAAAACCCTGTTTGTATATGCCAACAAGAGCGATAGCCAAGAACACTGCAAAACTGAAGGCAAGCATAATGAAGACTGCCCTCCTGGCAGGCCTTATCGCCTTGCTGTATCCAGTCCTGCCTTTTATGTTTTCTATGTTTCTTATGTTTAAAGAGTTCCTTGCCATAAAACTGCCTATTTCTCAAAGTTTATGATTCTCCTCCCTGCCGCGTCTTCATCCGAGCAGAGCAGCGCTATGTTGCTGCTCTCATGATAATCTGTCAAAACGTATCCCGATTCCGAAGCCATCTCCCTGGCAAAATCCATTATCTCCTCCTCGCTCGGCATCTGCGCATATGATAGCTTTCTTGCCTTATTTCTTGCACCACCAACATACGCAAATCCCTTAACTTCAACGTAATGGGGCTTTCCCTTCCTTATCAGCTCCGCATACCCCCTGGTGTCAACCATGTTTATCCCTTTCACAAGCGTGAGCCTGAACACCCTTCTGGTGTCCAAGCCAGAGAATATTCCAAGAAACTCCTGAAACCTCTCCCACGCATTTAGCGTCTTTGGCCGCGTGACCTTGCCATAAATCTCCCTGTTCGGGGCCTGCACCGATACATACAGCTGAGTGGGCAGACTCTTCAGATTTCTAAGTGCATTAGCCATGGTGCCATTAGTTACAAGGAATGTACTTATCTTCCTCTTGTGGAATGCATCAATTAATTCGTTTAACCTTGGGTAGAACAGCGGCTCGCCAGTAAGGCTCAACGCAACATGTGCAGGATCCTGCGCCTCGTTCCATCTCTCAATGTCAACGTCTCCGTGTCCCTTGTAACCGCTTATTATTCTCTTGTGTTCCCTGACAAGCCCATCCGCTATCCCCTCTGGATCATCCCATTGCTTAATCGCATTTATCTCGTTCCATTTGAATCCCCCCTCCTCTGGTATTATCCTCCAACAGAACGAGCATGCAAGGTTGCACCCAATTGCCGGAGTTGCCTGTATGCATCTCCAACTGCGGATGCCATAGAACCTGTGCTTGTAGCATGTATTGCTTCCTGTCTTTCTCTTGAGGCTCTGTGAAGTATAGTTGCATATCTTAGTTGCAGAGTGTACGCCTACAAAATGGTATCCCTGCCTGCTCATCTTAGATGCCAAATCTGCTGGCATGTGCGGGCTCGCAGTACCTGCCTGTCTCCTAACATGCACCGTGTCCAGAAATCCACCCGTATAAACTGCATAGTATTGAAAAGCAACAATATTTATCTATGTGGGCGCAAAACATCAACATTTGTGGTTCGCGGATAACCTTTGGATTATTAACAGAAATATTGCGATTCTTCCATTGCAGAATCCACCCAATTGCCGAAAATGTGGCCATGCGAATCAACGGGAATGTGCCGATTAAAAAGAAAAAAGGAAAAGAAAAAAAAGAAAAGAGAAAGTCAGTAATTAAACTGCCCCTCCTCCTACTGCCGGAAGTGTTATGTGGCCTACTGTTGCTAGCGTACCAGCAATAGCTCCTACAAGCGGCCCTACCACCAGACCAAGAAACCCAAGCGTAACCCATCCTGCCACGAGCTGTGTTACAAGCCATATTACGACTCCAGCTGCGACAAGCACCACAAGCGTGTGTATCCTTGTAGTCTTATGCTCAAGTCCAAGTACAACCACAAGCACGTATATGCTCCATACAAACGCTATGAGCTGTATCAGTCCGCCTATCACAGGAAGCACCGAGAGCCACAGTACTGCAAGGGGTCCGAACATGCCATACACTGCCGCATTGAATGTCGCGCCGTAGTCTCCCTTGAATGTATCAAGGCCCTTCCCTATCCAGTGTACTATCACGCTGAATACAAGCAGGCCTATTGGCACTATGCCCCATACGTAGACTACTACACCGGCAACTGCAAGCAATGCCACCGAGCCCCCTATGACTCCGTTCAAGAGACCTGTTGCAGCAAGCACTCCCTGAAGCAGGAATCCCGCTCCAAGTGCGACTATTGCAAGCAACACCAGCGGTATTACAGAGAATTTGTAATACATCGCCAGCGAGTCCCCTACGCTCATCTTAGTTACTCTGATATGCTCTGGATGCAAAACTGCATCTATTCCATCTTTGAAGGTATCCCATACCATTCCAATCACAAATATTATTGGGATAAATAAGCTTTTAAAGCGTATCAAAATACCAAAATTATGGAAACTGAAAAACTGAATTGCCAACATTCAATATGTACAAAAACCATGGCCCGTAAGGCAAGAAGGTACTTATAAATAACCGTGAAACAACGCTTTCCTAGCAAGAAGGCAGAGGAGAAATGCCATTCATATAGCGGCAGAATCAAAAAGAGAGGAATACCCCAAAGGCCCTGACAACCCCTTTTTGTTAAGGCACAAGAACGGGTTCCTGCCTTTTTCAAAACATCTGGTATATGGCTTAGTCTAAATGCCAGCAGCTAATAAAAAAGAAAAAAGAAAGGAAAAGAAAAAGGCATAGTGGTTTACGACGCTATGCCTGTAGTTCTAAGTGATGAACCAACGCCTAATATCGAGAACAGCGCCACACCCGCAATCACGAACACAACTATCGCTATTATTATCACTGTTACCAGGCCAACTATGAATGCATTGACTTTTGTCGTGCTGTGCTGGTTTGCCTCTGCATTAAGGAATACCCATATTCCCCATATGCTTGCAAGGAGCGATATTACTGCCCCTATTACTGGTATAAATGACAGCCAGTACACGGACACCGTAGGAAATTCTGCGAACACCACTCCAGTGAATGTGTTTTCATATGTTCCCTTGAACATCTTAAGCACTTTGCCCACTGCATGCAGTACTGCCGCAATGATTAACATGGTTATTGGGGTTGTTACCCATAGTGATACCACTACAAGAATAACAGCCAATACTGATATTCCTCCGCTTGCAAGCCCGCCAAGCAGTCCGCTCAGCGAACTTCCAGCTACGGAGCTGACTATCCATGCCAATATTATGGCCAATATCAATGGTATTACAGAAAACTTATAATACATTCCTAACGCTTCCACCACAGACATCTTTGCCTTAGTTCTTTTGTCTGGGTGAAGCACAACGTCTATTCCATTTTTCAGGTCATCGACTATCATTCAAATCCCACAAATATATTGCCAGCAACATTTTAAAGCATTGCTAAGTGAAGAAGATTATGGACATTTTCAATATAATCACATATTCAATCAATGCGATAAGGAAGCACCCAAAATTCCTGCTTCCTACAATAATAGTAACGATACTGGGAACAATCGCAGGCCTGATCCTGGCAGCATACATAATAACCTCCCCAACCCTGCTGCACAGGGCAACAACACTAAGCGATGCCCTGTCAGCATTTCCATTGGTAATACAGAAGATAATGCCTGCATTGGCAATATTTGTAGTGATATTCTTCTTCATAGGCGCATTCGTGCAGGGGACGTACGTTATGCTGTGCTCGAAGTGGAGATCAAAGGAGGTTTCCATAAAATGGGCTTTCGGAGCAACCTCAAGCAGGTATATGGATCTGTTGCTGTTCAGCATACTGATATTTGCAATATCTGCAGCACTCATTGCAATATTCCTCCTCCCTGCCGCATACATTGGATTCTCCGCGTTCTCGGGCGGAGCCAACACCCCCCCAATGGTGCTGCTCGGTACAATATTCCTGATGATTCTTCTTATTCTTCTTTTTGCCATAGCTGCAGTGATAGTATCCGTATTCCTTTTTGTGTCAATACCCCTGATACTTCTAAAGAGAAGGGGACCGTTGCAGGCGCTTAAGGAAAGCTATGCCATATGCAGAAAGGATTTTGCAAACATACTCGTTCTCCTAATAGCAAATGCGATATTAATAGGCGCGATAGAGGTTGTTGGGAGCATGTTTCAGGTAATCCCGATAATAGGCACAATAATATACATAATAATAAGCATATTCGTAAGCTCCTACTCCCAGATGATCCCTACCATGTATTACATTGAGATCTACAAGAAGAAGTGAGTGGTTAGGGTACAGCCATTTTAAACCTGTCCGGCAATATAATATCATGATAAGCCTTGGGTTCTCGAAAGGTATGATTACCGCAACAGACCAATCAACCATAGATGTGCTCAGGCGGGGATACTTCGGCAAAATGCACGGGACCGAGATGCAGCTCGATCCCGAAGAGGCGCTGTATCTTATTGACGTAAGGAACGCGCAGTGCAGCTCACAGAAAGGCGGCATATCCTTCAATGAGCTTGCATCGCGGTTCTGCAGGTCAGGCAAATTCATAGCAAGATACTTTACTTACAAGGACTGGCGGGAGAGGGGCCTGGTCGCTCTCAGGCCATTTAATCTTACTGTCAAAGCCACCATAGCTGCAAAACAGTACCCGGGATCAAGTCTAAGGCTCCCAAAGATATCTGTAAACGGGTTATTCTTCAAATCTGACCTGATGACAATAATAGATGACGCCGAACATGGCAGGGAGATTTATGATAGGTTCTGGTTTGGTCAGTATGGATCTTACAAAGCTGCGGACCGCGGCAGGCTGAACAAACTCGACACATACGAGACAATATTCCTGATATCAAAGGGCATACTCAACCTCGAGAATTCAGACCGCGCGGAGGTAACAAAGCTTGCATCATCAAGAAGGGGTGATTTTGGGAAGCTCTACGGAGTGTACAAGGACTGGCGGGAGAGGGGATATGTGATAAAAACCGGCTTCAAGTTCGGCACGCATTTCAGGGCATATTTTCCCGGAGCACATCCAGTAATACAGGGCGAGGGCGAGAAGTCCTGGCACCACTCAAAGCACGTTATACACGTGTTCCCAAAAGAGTCAAAGCTCCTGATATCCGAATGGGCAAGGGCAATACGCGTGGCTCATTCCGTAAGAAAGACATTCATTCTCGCAGTTCCGGGCATCCTAAGCGGCAAGAAAACAAACATAGACTTTGTGCTGTACCATAGAAAGGGAAGTAACGCAGAGAATCCAGATACAGACATGCCCAAATATGCAATGCTATCCCTGAGCGAGGAGGAGACAATAGGCGGTAGCGAGTTTGCCTCTGCAATCAGGGCCGCAAATGACATGGGGCTCTCCCTTGTAATTGCAATAGCCGACAGGGAGACTGCAGTTACATACTACAAGGTAAGGCAAATAGCTCTTCAGAAAAGCAGAAATGAGTACTACGAGATAGAATGGATGCAGCCATAGCGCGGCGGTATTATGGGATTATTAATAAAGATTTCTGATAAATTCAAGGAGATCAACAAGAACATGGTCTCAAGGCGCACAAGCACATTGCTAAAAGACACGGAAGATGTGCGCAAAAGATTCAAAACTGAGGCAAAGCTTCTGGGCATAGACCTGGGCAACCTGACCCAAAAAAATTACTACGAGGTACTTGGCATAAAGTACACAAACGACAGCAATGAGATAAGGCGTGCATACCTTGGGATGGTTAAGCGATATCATCCCGACGTAAACTTGGAGAAGTCAGCTGCAAGGAAAACCACCGAGATAAACGAGGCATATGCGGTACTCAAGGACAGGAAATCTAAGTCCGACTACGATGCATCATTTGCAAAGGGGAAGAACAGGATGGGTACTGACACCACAAAATCAATGACAGAAGCGTTCATGAAGAGATACTCTGAAGAGAGGTCCAAGGAGTTCAAGGAGTTCAATGAGAGCATGTCATCTCCGCAGACAATGGATGCGGTTAATGCAGCAATAGACAGGGTGCTGGACTGGAGCCACGCATTCAAGACAGCAAAATCGCACACATTTGGGAAGATCATTGACTGCGGAAATAAGATAAGGAAGCTTAAGTCGATAAACAAATCCCTTCTTGCGTCATCGCAGGGAGAGGCAGCTGACAGGCTTTCAAGTAATATGGAAGAATTGGAGCCCATGGATAAGGCATTCAAGGAGATAGAGGCAGGGATAAATGCAGTGTCATCAGGCATAAGGGAGAGGATAATTGGAGACGAGCGCAAGGTTGCAGCAAAGTTAGGAAGGTAACCCATCCAGTGATCTAAAGAAATCGCACGCCACTCAAATGGTGCCTCGTCAAGTCCGTTCGGCGCCAAGGCCGCACTGAACAAAGCCTGCCTACTTCTTGTGCCTGTCCATTATAGACCTGAGCCCAGGATTGTCCTCCATGTAATGTATACTTATGCCTATCCTCTTTGCGGTCTCATGCTCGTCCTTTGCACCTGCACTGCTGCGCCACCTCGGAGTCATGAATATGTCGGTCACATGTCCCTGTTCAAGCACATCCCTCCAGAAAGAGTGCCATTCCCCAATAGTGTTGCAGCTTAGCTTATCCTCAAGTTCATTACTAAATATATCAGTGGAAGAGAATACCGGGAACGCAACATCACTGCGTAGATAGTCCGTATATTCTGCCAGCCTGCGCATGTTCAGATCGACCAATTCCGGAGTGTCAGATGTTATTATGCCAGAGACATAACCTAATCTGCTCCCATTGCCCACTTCATTAAGCACGCCTATGACTCCCCTCTTCACATCATCAAGGCTATCCGCATCTGTAAGCGCTGCAATAAACAGTTCGGACATGCTTTCAGTGGCCATCGGCATAATATCACGTAAAAGTGAATTGCCAGCATCTCATATAAATATATTACCTGCAGTTCACTGACCTCGACGTTACCTCGAAAAGCTTTATAAATTCTTTCTGAGCATTAACATCAGGCGATAATGTGAAACTCTCTGAAATATATAGGATGGATATATACAGCGATGCAGGGCAGTATCTTGGCGAAGTGCAGGACGTGATAGTGGATCTTGAGAAGGGCGAACTCAGCAGACTGCTGATGGTCCCGTGGAAGACCGCAAAAGGAGATACCAAAAGTGTACTCAAGAACAAATCAATACTCTACAAGAACGTAAAGAACATAAGCGACGTAGTGCTTGTTGCATCCCCGCTAATTACAACCCAGGAGGCAAAGAAGGAGGAAGTGAACGACCTAATAAAGTAAGCGCATCAATTATGCAACCAGATACGCTAAAGCTTCTTAGGTAGCCTTACCCCTCTCTGGTTCAAGTATCTGCCCTTATAGGCATTCTTTACCCTGTTTAGCGTAGTGGCAAATATCACGTGTGCAAACCTTACCCTTGGTCTCAGAAGCATTGAAAACCTGCTGCTATTGAATACTTCAAGCGTTATCGTGCCCGCGAATCCCGCATCTATCATCGTAGGTGGCATGAAAAGTCCGTGTCTAGCCCATGTGCTCCTCAGCTCAACGAATCCAACAAGGTTGTCCGGAAGTGCAACGAATTCAATTGTAGAAAGCAGGACCTGCGTTCCCGGTTCTACTATTATGCCGTCCTTTTTCTTCTCTATTATGTACTCGTCCCTGAGCGTCTTCTCATCAGAAGGGTCTATCACAAACTCCTTCCCCCTCTTTGGATTATGTCTGGCAACCTCTCCTGAAAGCCTTAGATCAAGGCCGTTCTCCCTTATAATCTCCTTATCAAACGGCCTTACTATAAGCCTCTTGTCCTTTATGAAATTGTTCAAGTCAAAATCAGAGAGTATCATAGAACCAAATACGTCTTGCCATAAAAGTATTAAAATACTTACTCAACCCCATTAATGATTATGTTCATCTCGTTTGAGGGAATAGACGGCTCAGGAAAGACCACACAGGCAAAACTAATATATGACGAGCTGAGGAAAAACCACAAATGTGTACTTACCCGAGAGCCTACGCAAGGAGACATAGGCAACTTCGTGAAGAAGCTTATAAAGAGGAAGAAGATAAACCCGATGGCAGCGCAGTTGCTCTTTGCCGCAGACCGCTCATTTCATCTGGAGAACCTGATAAAACCAAAGCTTAAAAGCAATAATATAGTGGTTACCGACAGGTACTATCTGTCTACCATAGCCTATGGGAAGGCTAGCGGCCTCAACGAGAGCTGGCTGGAGCTTGTGAACAGCAGGTTCCTCAAGCCCGATATCACATTCGTATTTGACATAGACCCAAAGGTAGCAATCAGGAGAATAGAATCAAGAAGGAAGGGCACAGCGTATTTCGAGAAGCTGAAATTCCTGAAGACTACAAGAAACGTCTACAGGAGGCTGGCAAGGCAGCACGGGTGTTACATGATAGACGGATCGCAGGATATAGAAACAATTAAAGAACTCCTGCTTCTAATAATCAAGCATCACGCTCCCATCGTCTAGTCCGGCCAAGGACGCGGGGCTTTCAACTCCGCAACTCGGGTTCAAATCCCGATGGGAGCAATCAAAAATGACGACGTTAGTCGTGGGTTCAAATCCTTAAAAGCTGCCAAGCAGAAAAGAGAAAATGGGTTCAAATCCGAAAAGCAAACCGAATACGAAAGGCTTATTAACAGCCTTTATTCGGTTCTCCCAACTCTTACTCATCATCAGATGAAGCTGATAAAGAAGATTGTACATAAACAATTCCTAAAGAAGTTCGCAAAGAACCAACCTCCTAAATACGGTAGCCTTAACAAAGGCTTTACCGAACAGGAGGTGCAGATGTTCTTTAGAGTCATAGACAATCCAAAACTTCGACTGCTCTTTTCCTATCAAGCGCAGCTTGGCCTAAGAGTAGGAGAAGCAGTAAAACTCAACATAAAGGACATTGACTTTCAGACACGAGAACTTACCATAAAGAGCGAAAAGTCAAACACCTTAGACACACTCATAATACCAATACCTCTATTCAGGCTAACGCTTGAATACATTAAGCCAAATAACAAGCAAATCGAGTCCTCTATGGGCTACATATTCTTCAAAGAAGAGGGCTATTACAGCGAGAGGAACGAGCAATACCTAAGCAAGAACTACGTCAGAAACAGGTTCAGATATTACGTCCAAAAGGCAGGTATGGACAAGGTCTACGATAGCAGCGATGAGACTAACTACGATAGGACTCCCAGAAGTCTGCATAGGCTCACTATGCACAGCCTGCGCCACTATGCAATAACCAGCTTTCTCCAAGCAGACAAACGGCAATATCATTCTTACAGCCAAGTTTGCACGCCATAGGGCAACAGCGGTAACGCTGACCTACATAAGCACTACCAAGCAGGAGCTTTACAAGGAAATAGACAAGACCTTCTCAATAGAACAAGCAGAACGGATTAAGAAATCCCTTCAATGAGTTCCCTTGAATGCTCCGAGTGCTTTAACTGCATCCTTCTTTGCCTTATCCCATCTTTTGCCATGCCTCTCCCATGTAGCACTAGTGACTTGCTCATCGTCTATCTTGATTAGGTTCTCCAATGCTGTAGCCAACTTCGATGCCTTTCCATGTCTAACTGCCATAACTTCCTTATCTATCTCCTTCTGGCTAAGCCTGCCACGCTTCCTATCCCGCTTCTTCGCCATTTGCTTTATTCTTTCAAAAGCTTTCTTCTTGTTGTACCTATCTCCCATATTACCAACCGCAAAATCTATACTTTATAGATACTTTTCAGTGTCTTCCTATCTCAGTCACAGCAACTTCATTAAATATTCAGTCTTGAACACTCTTATACCTTCTTTGTCGTCATAATCAGAATCATTAGTCCAGATGCCATCACATTTCAATGCCATGCAGCAAGCAACATAAGGGGCATCCCTTACATCATTCTCAATCAATCTCACCGCTTCGGCCATGTTATCTTTGTATTCAGCACTTGGCACAATTCGGATTCTTCTTAACAACAAGACGATTAATAACTCCACCTCCCCCTCAGATATCTCAGCCTTTTCCGCTATGTACTTTTTATGCTTGTAAAGTTCATCGCTTAGGTAGTCCGGAGCTACCAAGGTAAATTTACCGCTTACGATTATTTGGCGCGACTTCCCGTCCTTAAGCAGTGCTGAGATAACGGCGTTCGCATCTATGACAATCATCATAGCAATCCGTGTCTCCTTGCGATACCCTCATTTATCTTCCTGCCTATTTCTATCGCATCCTTCTCAGTCAGCTTGCTCTTTGAGAGGATTTGATCCATAAGCTTCAACTCATCAGCCTTCTCTGCCAGTGCCTCCCTCGCCACTTCGCTCCACTTTATCTCCTTGTGCTTCTTCATTACAGTCATAAGCTCGTCAGGTACGGCCAGTGTCATGTTCGTCATTCTAACCATCTAAGTATATTAAGTAGAATAAGTATAAATACCTATCTACTGCTCAGAAGGCAGGACGTAGGGAGTATTCCACCCCTTCGTAGGGAGTAAAATACCATATTTCGGCAGACTTTCAGGTCGTTTGTCGTCGAAAGACTCCCCACCAGTGCTGGAAGCACCAGTTTTGCATACTTTTCTAAAAAATGTGGGGAGTAAAGACAAAAACTCCAATCGAGTAGAGTTTTTGGGCATTCGAGTAGAGTAAAATGCCACACATTTACATAGATTTTATCGGTTTTAGCTCGTAAAACTCACCATCAGTAGGTTTTGGCAATTTCAATGTCAAATTTCAAACATTGTGTAGAGTAGCCGTCGCCCGCCCCCAAAGTCGCCTTCGGCGACGCTCGGCGGGCTTCGGCTCCCCATTCCAACAGCCGTTTTGCCCCCACCCAAAACGGCGTAAAGGTTCCTTGAACTGCTAGGTTGCTAGCTTAGGGGATACCCGTGCAAGCGAAGCTTGTGAAACTTCAAAGAAGTTTCATAGGAACTTGACAAATTAAGAACCTTTCCACGTATATACATTTGGGGGTTTTCTCTCTCTTTTTTGTCGTCGGAAATCAGTAGTGCAGAGTCTCCTGGGACTGATACGACGAGCGCATCAGTCGCCTTGCCAGGAGAATTGTAAACATGAAAATAGAGAAATTGAAGAATATCTATGAGAACTATTCCGTAAAGATACCTCAGTAAAGAGGTATTTTACAGACATCCACGCGTTAATATCCTATTT